>CAZNOB010000001.1:0-46752 GCA_964574535.1 uncultured Granulosicoccaceae bacterium
GGTTTTCAATTAGAGATTGACCCTGCCCATCTAATTGAGCTTCTCAAAGCCAGATTTGCAGTTGTATCCAGATCACATAACTGATTGTTCCTGGTAATTCACAATGCATTCGAATCTCTGCATGATAGAGTCGCCATTCCATTAATAATGCGGGTGCGATACGAGACTTCACCTTATCCAGCAAAATAGAGGATGCGGCTTAAAGATCCTCTATAACTGAATAGATAGCGTCAATACAGGAACCACCTAACGCTGATGACCGCTGTGCTGACCAACCGGTTTGACTATCCGGTCTGTCAACCGTGTCCTTGAATGGCATTTCCAGAGTCATCGCTGGGCAAAGGAAGGTCTCCGCAACATAGTTACTGCAAATACCAAGGTTTGCCGCCCCGACCCCGGTTATCGGATACCCGACAACAGTCTGAAAATCAGGGTTCAGATTTTGTAAACTATTTTTGAATTTATCCTGTAGCTGCAGACGCTCTGAACTCCATGAGGCTACCCCTTCAGTACCTGCGATGAAGTTATACGGCAACGCTTCATCGCCATGCACATCCAAACTAAAATCTACCCCCGTTTCAAGCATCTTCTGTCGTACCAGATAAACTTCCGGGGACTTTAACAGCGATGGTGAGTTCCATTCGCGATTCAAATTGGTGCCAGCGGCGTTAGTTCGCAGATAACCACGTACACTGCCATCAGGGTTCATATTTGGCACAACATAAAACACAGCGCGCGTTAACAGATCCCGGGTAGCAGTATTGTTTTCGTCAATCAATTGAGACAAATAGCCTTCCATCCACCACTCGGCCATAGTTTCACCAGGGTGTTGACGTGCAATTGCCCATATTTTTAAAGGTGCTTGTGGATTACCAATTCGCAGCAGATCCATACTCCGGCCATCAATGGTGGTTCCTATTGATTCGAGTGAAACACCATGTGCCGTTGCTATTCGAGAGATTAAACGATGATGCCGCTGCATAGAGTACGGGGTGAAATAAGCAAACCAAATAACATCCGAGGTTAAACGGGTTTTAAAAATCAGCTTGCCATTTTCGTATTCTGTATCAATCCTGTACCAGTTTTCCCGATCGGATGAAGCCACCACTCGATAGTTTTCCCAGCCTTTTGGATACGAGCTGTCACCAGCATTTTCAATACAAACGGTATATTCGCAACCGGACTCTGCAGTGAGCCGAAAATAGAACCATTGAAAAAACTCGTGGCCGGCATCGGGCAGGATTTTTAGCCGAATACCTTCAGGGGAATCACATTGTAAACAATGAATATTGCCACCGTCGAAACAGGCGTTAATGCTAATAGACAATTGGAAGACCTGTTAAATAGTGATTAGAACTGATCAATAGTGGCCAGCAGATCACTCACGTCGGCTTCGTCCGGCATACGCCAGTCACCGCGTGGAGATAAGCTGACGCTGCCAACTTTAGGCCCGGCTGGTAAGGTTGTGCGTTTAAACTGCTGGGTGTAAAAACGTCTAAAAAACAAGTGAAGCCATTTTTTGATTTCTGCTGCCTGATATTTTTCAGTGAACGATAACTGTGCAAGCTGATAGATTTTCTGTGCACCAAAACCATTACGAATATAGTGATATATAAAGAAATCATGTAATTCATATGGTCCGATTATAGACTCGGTTTCCTGCGCAATATCATTGTCATCGGAAGGTACCAGTTCTGGTGAAATTGGGGTATCCAACACCCTGAGTAGCGCCTCGCCAAGTTCACTATTCGCTCGGTGTTTTGCATACCAGCGGCACAAATATTTCACCAGTGTTTTGGGAACCGTAGCATTAACGTTATAGCTAGACATCTGGTCAGCGTTATAAGTGCACCATCCAAGTGCAAGTTCAGACAGGTCACCGGTACCCACAACAATTCCACCGGTTTTGTTAGCCATATCGAACAGAATCTGTGTGCGCTCACGTGCCTGCGCATTCTCGAACACTACATCATGTTCACCAGAGTGCTGTAGATCGGACAAATGCTGTTTTACCGCCGCATCAATAGATATTTCAATTAGCTCTGCATGAGCAGCGGCGGCAAGTTTACGTGCACTGCCCAGAGTGTGCTCACTGGTGGCAGGACCTGGCAGAGTAATAACAGTAAGTTCACTGTGATCGCGCTTTAGTATTGTGAGAGCATCAATGCAAACAAGTAATGCCAGTGTTGAATCAAGGCCGCCGGATAATCCCAACACCAGGGAATTAGCATGCGATGCCATCACACGTCTGGCCAAACCAGTGGACTGAATTTTTAGTATTTCGCTGGCACGCGCGGACACTTCACTCACATCATCCGGGACAAAAGGATGTTGTGGATAGGCTCGCTGGAGTTGTCTGATCTGTGGCGTATCCCGTTTACCCTGAAAATAATAATTTTTCGGTCTGTTACTGGCGGCAAAAGTGCTGTTACGCGCGCGATCGTGCCTCAGTTTCTGCCAGTCAAATTCGGCGATCAGCATGGTGCCTGAAAAATCAAAACGATCAGACTCATCGAGCAGGCTGCCGTTTTCTGCAATGATGGAATGTCCGCCAAACACAATATCCTTAGTGGATTCGGTCGGACCAGATCCGGCGTACAAATAGGCACATATGCCCTGTGCGCTTGCCATGCGCACGAGATCGCGACGATAGTCTGCTTTCGCGACCAACTCATTACTGGCCGACAGATTGACAATCAATTCAGCACCAGCCAGTACATGCCAACTTGACGGAGGAATGGGATGCCACAGGTCTTCGCATATCTCAACGGCGAAATTTGATTCGCCAATGGCAAACAACTGGTTGCTGCATAGACGAAAACTACCGAGCCTGGGGTGGTCTACCATCAGATCGATACCCTCTCCGGATACAAACCAGCGTTTATCGTAGAACTCGCCGTAGTTAGGGTTGGATATTTTGGGCACCGCACCGATTATTCGTCCGTGCTGACATACAAAACCAGCATTGACCAATCGTCCGTCAGTTAATCTCCACGGAGCGCCAACCACTACAATCTGCTGCGCAGTTGCGCTTGCAATTTGCGCCAGTGCCTGTGCACAGCGCTGATGCATGTCCTGATTGAAAAAAAGATCCTCACACGTGTATCCGCTAATATTTAGCTCGGGGAACACCACCAGCGTTGCCCCCTGAAGATGCGGATCTTTTAAGCTCCGAATAGCCTCTCTCGCATTTGCCTGCGGATTACCAACCGACACTACAGGGGCAACAGCGGCAACCCTTATATAACCAAATTCTGCATAGTTCATGAACCTATTCTAAAGTACCGGGCGGTGATGCGATAGAAGGCCTTGCCTGAGAACTGTAAATCGGATATTTACGGATCCGCAAAGATGAAAAAATTTCTGATAATAATTAACACCGTGAGGCATGACTACGCGGCATACTTCGCAACCGCACACCTCACGTGAAATTTCGGATACCAATTACTGACTCACCTCAGCTAGCGACTACAATAATCCCATGTCAATTAAACAGTACGATTCTATTGTGATTGGATCCGGCCCTGCCGGTGAAGGCGCATCAATGAAGCTTGCCAAGTGCGGGCAGAATGTGGCGGTTATAGAGCACTATAAAGATGTCGGAGGGGGCTGCACTCACTGGGGGACAATTCCCAGTAAGTCACTGCGACACTCTGTACAGATGGTAAGCCGTTTTCGCTCTGATCCGATATTCCGACGCCGTGTGGGACATATCGATGTGACCTGGCAGGAACTGGTTAAATCTGCCCAGTCAGTGATCGACGACCAAGTCAAAATGCGTGAAGAATTCTATTTCCGCAATCGCGTCGATCTACATCGCGGCAGTGCCAGTTTTACAGACCCTAATACGCTTCAAATTCAACTAAAAAACGGCAGCCAGGAAACAGTTCGCGCAGACAATATTGTCATTGCGGCCGGGTCTATCCCCTACCAACCGGAAGATATCGACTTCGGTCACGAACGCATCTGCGATAGCGATTCGATATTAAATATCGATTTTGTCCCGAGGTCAGTGATTATTTACGGCGCAGGTGTGATCGGTTGCGAGTATGCATCCATCTTTGGCAACCTGGGTGCAAAAGTAGATCTGGTAAATACAAGAGACCGCCTTCTGTCTTTCCTTGATGCAGAGATAGCCGATGCACTGGGCTATCATTTTCGCGAAATTGGCGTTACGGTCCGCCATGATGAAACCTATCATAATGTTGAAGCCAACGATGAACATGTAGTGGTGAATCTGCAAAGCGGCAAGCGCTTCAAGGCCGATGTTTTGCTATGGGCCAACGGTCGGTCTGGCGCGACAGAAAGCCTGAATCTCAGCGCTGCAAACCTCAAGTCCAATAGCCGCAAACAAATCGAAGTCGATGAGTTCTATCGCACTGAAGTCCAGCATATCTATGCAGTAGGCGACGTGGTAGGTTCTCCAGGGCTCGCCAGTGCCAGCTATGATCAGGGGCGGTTTGCAGGAACGCATATTGGCGAGGGCCAATGCGATAAACAGCTCATCACTGATATTCCAACCGGCATCTATACTGATCCCGAAATCAGTTCAATCGGACACACAGAGTCAGAGTTGACCGATCGTAAAATTCCCTATGAAGTCGGGCGTGCATTATTCCGATCAATTGCACGTGCACAAATCACTGGTCAACAAACCGGCATGATAAAGATCCTTTTCCATACCGGGTCGCTGGAAATTCTGGGTATCCATTGCTTTGGTTATCAGGCGTCAGAGATAATCCATATTGGGCAGGCTATTATGCGTCAACCAGCACCCGGTAACCGTGTTACCTACTTTACTGAAAATACCTTCAATTACCCCACCATGGCAGAAGCCTATCGGGTAGCCGCACTTAACGGTTTAAACCGAATTCAGTGGCAGGGTAATCACAAAGAAGATGAAATGCCCGCGCAGTCCTATGCAGAATAGCCCGACGTATTCGGGCTGATTCGATTCAAAAAACCGATCACTCAAATACCCGAATATTATTCCCCAAGTTCCTCCAGCGCCGAAGCTATAGCCGCTTTGACCTGTGATGGCGCAGTGCCGCCTGCATGATTGCGACTGCCTACAGACCCTTCAAGTGTCAGCACATTAAAAACATCGTCATCAATCGATGCATTAAACTGCCGCAGTTCTGTGATAGTTAATTCGCTTAAATCGCGGCCTTGCTCAACACCAAACTTCACCGCAGAACCAACCACCTCATGTGCTTCCCTAAAAGGTAAACCACGACCCACCAGGTAATCCGCCAGGTCGGTTGCAGTAGCAAAACCTTTTAACGCCGCCTGATACATATTTTCATTTTTAACCTGAATCGCCGGCACCATATCAGCAAACGCACATAGGCAATCGTGCAAAGTATCTGCTGTATCAAACAGAGGTTCTTTGTCTTCCTGATTGTCTTTGTTGTAAGCAAGCGGCTGTGATTTCATTAGCGTGAGCAAGCTCACCAGGTGGCCATTTACACGGCCGGTTTTTCCGCGCACCAGTTCAGGAACGTCGGGGTTTTTCTTCTGTGGCATGATGCTGGAACCGGTACAAAACCGATCAGGCAACTCGATGAAATCAAATTGAGCTGATGACCACAATACCAACTCTTCTGACATACGCGATAAGTGTGTCATCAGAATTGCACCGGTCGCACAAAATTCAATCGCGAAATCACGATCACTTACGGCATCCAGTGAGTTGGCAGATATTCGATCAAAACCGAGTGATTCGCGAGTATGCTCCCGGTCAATAGGGTACGGTGTCCCGGCCAGAGCGGCCGAGCCCAATGGCATAACGTTCAACCGTTTCAGACAATCCTGCAGTCGATCAACATCACGAGTGATCATTTCGAACCAGGCCATTACATGGTGCCCAAAAGTGACCGGTTGCGCGGTTTGTAAATGGGTAAATCCGGGCATAATGGTGTCTGTGTGACGCCCTGCGAGGTTTAACATGCCCAGCTGCAGACGACGCGCCTGAGAACAAACCAGATGAATGGCATCTCTGACGTACAATCTGATATCCGTTGCTACCTGATCATTACGTGAGCGCCCGGTATGTAAACGCTTACCGGCATCACCGATAAGATCGGTTAAGCGCGCCTCTATATTCATATGCACATCTTCCAGCGCCACCGACCATTGAAACCCACCCTCTTCTATTTCAGCAGAAATTTCATCCAGCCCGCGCAGAATATCAGTCACATCCTTTTCTTTAAGGACCCCTACACTCCCCAACATACGGGCATGAGCACGCGAGCAGGCGATATCCTGCTGCGCCATACGCTGATCAAAATTAACCGATGCGGTAAACGTTTGTACAAATTCATCAGTACTTTCAGTGAAGCGGCCGCCCCACAGTTTATTACTCATAATTTAGATTGCTCTTTAACAAGACGAATTTCAGGGTTGATAAGTGTTAAGTGAAAATACTGCAAAGCTAACACTTTGGCGTTAATTCACATGCCTGACATAATAGCGGATATTATGCATACAAGGCATATCGGCAGTGACTTGCCGCCCTATGCGAAGCCAGATTAATTTAACGGACTCATCATGCCCGACCCATTGCGTATAGCAACCAGAAAAAGCCCTCTTGCCTTGTGGCAGGCTGAAGATGTCCAACACCGCCTGTCATTGGTCAATGTAGATTCAACACTGGTACGGATGAGTACCCGGGGTGATGAAATTATTGATAAACCCCTGGCGAAAATAGGTGGTAAAGGCTTGTTCATCAAAGAATTGCAGCGCGGTATGCTGGAGGGTCGGGCCGATCTGGCGGTGCATTCAATGAAAGATGTTCCTGCAGAATTCCCGGAAGGTTTACATCTGTCAGTCATACTACCGCGTGAAAACCCTACAGATGCATTTGTCTCCAACCACTACCAGTCTCTGAAGGACCTGCCGCGCGGCGCCCGGGTGGGTACCTGCAGCCTGCGACGGCAAAGCCAGATTCGCGAAAAGTATCCAGCACTGGAGTTGCTGGATCTGCGCGGTAATGTCAACACACGATTGAAAAAACTCGATGACGGAGAATTTGACGCCATTATTCTAGCCAGTGCAGGTCTCATCCGACTGGAAATGCAGGATCGGATAAAAAGCGAAATCACCATTGAGGAAATCCTGCCGGCTTGTGCGCAAGGCGCTATCGGTGTGGAATGCTTGAGTGATGATCCGATCACAAACGAGTCACTAAAGTCATTGCACGACACTGACACTGCCTCGCGTGTTTATTGTGAGCGCAGCCTGAACGCGAGGCTGGGCGGCAGCTGCCAAACACCGATCGCGGCTTATGCGGTGCTTAAACAGGATCAACTACTTCTAAAAGCCATGATTGCAATGCCCGATGGGTCCACTGTACTACGCGCGGAGGGAGAAGATCATCGTGACAACGGAGTTGAACTCGGTAATCGGGTTGCCGAGATGTTAATTGCTGACGGTGCCGACAAAATAATCAGCCACCTGGCAGATCTGCGCCACGATGCCGAAACCTGATCTCCATGATTTACGTGTACTGGTGACACGGCCTAGTCATCAGGCGCAGGCTTTTATTGATAAACTGCAGTCAGCCGGAGCACAAACCACCGAATTTCCATGTATTGATATTCACTATGAACAGTCGTTGTCCGATACGGATATTGATCGTGCCTTAGACAGTGATTTATTGATATTCACCAGCCCCAACGCGGTGACAGGGGCTATTCATTGTCAACTATTCGACAATCCGCGATTTACCAACGAGGAAACATCCGCACCAGCACTCGCCGCTATCGGTCAGGCAACCCGCAAAAGCCTTCGCAACCATCAGCTGAAGGTCTCAATCGCTCCTGCAGAAAACACAGACAGTGAAGGCTTCGTTAAGCACTTTAGCGATGCGATCATGCCCGGTAGCAATATTACTATTGTGCGTGGCAGGCATGGTCGGAATGTTTTAAAACAGAAGCTGGAGTCCCTAGGGGCAAACGTATCTTATCTCAGTGTCTATGATCAGGTGCTGCCACCTGTCAATGAAACGGACGCACGAAACATCTTGTTATCCGCACTCCCTTGTGTGATCAGTATAACCAGTGATATGAGTCTGGAGAATCTCCTTCAGCTATCCCCTCCAGATATCCGCAGCCAGATTTTGGCCAGCCCACTCGTAGTAAACAGCCAGCGATGCGCTCAACTGGCCAAACAGAAAGGATTCACAGGCCCGATTTTAGTGGCGACCCCACCGGGGGATCACGGCCAGTTCCAGGTGCTATCAACGCTATAGAAGCTGCTGGCAGACAGGTAACAGGCCTTAGCTATAGACATGTACCAACTGTGAACCGTTGCGCACTCTGATTGTTTTTCAGATTTAACCCTAAACACTTCAAGCCTTGTGCCGCATACACCTACAGAGTCTTAAACATTTAGGAAATCAGCGCGTTATTGCAAGCTGTTTAACCCCATTCCAGAATTTTGGATTAACAGCTGATGGTCCATAACCGCAAGGAACACAATGAAAAAAAGATCCCTTTCAAGCTGCGCAACCGTCGGACTGTGCCTGTTATTGACCGCATGTGCTGCCCCTAAACCGGGTTCGGACTATCAGCACGCCACCAACGCTATTCGGGCTGCAGAAATTGCAGGCGCAGAGCGGTATGCGCCCAACGAGCTCTCCGTTGCTGTGAGTCACTTCGAAAAAGCTGACTCGCTAGTGCGAAACAATCGCCTGGAACGTGCCCAAAAATTGCTGCAGATTTCCATCGCACAGGCAGATTTGGCAAAGGCAATTAGTGACGCTGAGCACGCGGAAGCTGCCTTGCAGCAGCTACAGGCCACCAACTAGTCGCTGTTGCAACTAACCCGAACGGATCAATCAATGATTAAGCAAAACATGCTCAAGGTGACCCCGCTTCTTTTGGTCAGCGCACTGGTGCTGGCTGGCTGTGCCAACAAGCAGACCTGGAGCCCGGCATTAGAAGATGCTCAGAAAACTTATGAGCAAATCAGCCAGGACCCTATCGTAGCTTCACTGGCAGCCACAGAGTTAAGTGAAGCGCAACGGCAACTGCAACGTGCAGAAACAGCGTCTGCTGAATTTCGCAAACCGCACACAATCAACCATGAAGCACGGCTTGCAAAGATTAAAACTCTGACTGCCCAGCAACGCGCGCGCGCGATGTCAGCTAATCACAGTTTACAGCTCGCACTTGGAACACAGCCCGTGCTGTCTGAACAGCAAATATTGGCTGCTCTTCCGGTTGAAGAACCAACGATGGCCGCAGCGTTGCCTGAGGCAGACGCAAATATTGTTGCGCAAATCGCCGCCTTAACTGAGCAGCTCGCCGCACTTAATGCACAGGTTCACGGAACTTCTTTACTCAGTGACAGCAATGAAGGGGATGCTTCATTAGCGCAGATCGAAGCAAACAATATGGCCGGTAAATCCTCTGATCAGCTTCTTTTGGAGGAACCCGCGCTGGAAGCAGCACTGCCCGCGCCCGCCGCTTCAAAACTTCAACCTACGGCGCCATCTGCCAGCCAATTAGAACAGCAGCTGCTTGCTATAAACGCCAAACCTTCTGTTCATGGGATGACTCTGACGCTGGGTGATCGATATTTTGATCAGGGCACCGCAAGGCTCTGGAGTGCTCGAGCCGCACGTCATTTGGATAATGTTGCAGAAATACTCAGTAAAAATTCCAACCTGATCTTGAATATCGACGGTCATACCGATAACACACTGGATGCCGATACGAGCTACGACTTATCCATTGATCGAGCCGTATCGATAAAAAGTGCATTAGTTTTACGCGGTATTGATGAATCGCGAATCAATACACAGGGGTTTGGTCATACTCAACCTGTGGCTGCAAATACAGATCCTTTGGGAAGATTGCAGAACCGCCGCATCGAGCTGATATTTCCAAATATTCAACTTTGACCGAAGGCTCGGTGATATACGTAAAAAAAACCGGCTTCCAGCCGGTTTTTTTTTTGCAGGATAAAACAGTGTTTCAGGGGTTTTACTACAGACCGAGTGAATCCCAGAGGTTATCTATTTTATCTTTGATCACTGAATCCATCACAATAGGCAAGCCCCACTCTCGAGTGGTTTCACCCGACCACTTATTGGTCGCATCAAATCCTATTTTCGAACCCAGCCCTGATACCGGAGAGGCGAAGTCCAGGTAGTCTATCGGTGTATTTTCAATAATGGTGCAGTCACGGGCCGGATCCATTCGAGTTGTCATTGCCCAGATCACGTCTTCCCAACTACGCGCGTTAATATCGTCATCAACCACAATGACCATTTTGGTGTACATGAATTGCCGCAGAAAAGACCACACCCCCAGCATTACTCGTTTGGCATGGCCGGGATATTGTTTTTTCATCGAAACCACAGCAAGTCGATAAGAACACCCTTCTGGCGGCAGATAGAAATCTGTGATTTCAGGAAACTGCTTTTGCAGTATTGGAACAAACACTTCATTCAAAGCCACCCCCAGCACGGCAGGTTCATCCGGGGGACGCCCCGTATAAGTGGTGTGGTAAACAGGCTGGTCACGTTCAGTGATTTTTTCGATAGTAAATACCGGGAACTGATCAACTTCATTGTAATAACCCGTATGATCACCAAACGGACCTTCCGCAGCCAATTCACCAGGTTGAATTACACCTTCTAAAACAATTTCTGCGGATGCCGGCACCAACAGATCGTTGGTTTTGCATTTTACCAATTCAGTTCGACTACCCCGCAACAGCCCTGCAAAAGCGTGCTCGGACAAGGTATCCGGTACCGGCGTAACCGCCCCCAGAATAGTCGCAGGATCAGCCCCCAGCACCACTGAAACCGGAAACGGCTGATTGGGATGTTTTTGCTGCCACTCGAGTAAATCCAACGCGCCACCGCGATGTGACAACCAGCGCATAATCACTTTGTTGCGACCAATCACTTGTTGGCGATAGATACCCATATTCTGTCTTTTTTTATTGGGGCCGCGTGTGACAACCAAACCCCAGGTGATCAGCGGACCCGCATCTCCGGGCCAGCAGTGTTGAATGGGGTAACGACTCAGATCGACGTCATTGCTATCGATAATTGTGTGCTGACAGGCGGCACGACTCACTGTTTTTGGTGCCATATCAAGCACCTTTTTAAAAATTGGTAATGAGTTCCAGGCGTCTTTTAAACCTTTGGGAGGATCAGGTTCTTTAAGGAAAGCCAACAGCTTGCCAATTTCCCTAAGGGCTTCCACATCCTGTTCGCCCATACCCATGGCTACACGCTTCGGGGTACCGAATAAATTACACAACGCTGGAATAGAGCTATTCTTCGGCTTTTCAAACAGAAGTGCCGGTCCTGCCTGACGAAGCACCCTGTCCGAGATTTCTGTCAGTTCCAGATGTGGATCAACGGGCACAGAAACTCGTTTCAACTCGCCAGTTGTTTCAAGTGTGGCTATAAACTCTCTGAGATCACGGTATTTCAAGATTTTTTACTGTTACTTCCGGTAAAGTCAGGCAACGAGCCCGGTATGACGCAAGAGAGCATCGATGGCGGGCTCGCGGCCACGAAAATCAACAAAGAGTTCGAGCGCTTTCTGCGTACCACCTTTCTCTAAAATACAAGTCAGGAATTCACTACCTGTTTCGGGATTAAAAATCCCCTCCTCTTCAAATCTGGAAAACGCATCTGACGACAGAACCTCTGCCCATTTATAACTGAAGTATCCCGCCGCATAACCACCAGCAAAAATATGGGAAAAACCGTTTTGAAAACGCACGAAGTCAGGCATTTTATAGACCGCTACTTCATCGCGAACTGTTTGCAGTATTTCGCTAACTTCATTTGCATCAGGCGGTTGAGTACTCATATGTACTCGCATATCGAACAAGCTGAATTCAAGCTGGCGGACAGTGCCCATACCTGACTGGAAGTTTTTCGCTCGTCGGGCTTTATCAAGCAACTCGTCAGGGAGTTTTTCACCAGTTTTATAGTGTCCACAAATCATATCGAGGGATTCACGCTCCCAGCACCAGTTCTCTAAAAACTGACTGGGCAATTCGACAGCGTCCCACTCAACGCCACTGATACCCGCAACACTCGAATAATCGACCTTCGTTAACATGTGGTGTAAGCCATGACCAAACTCATGAAATAAGGTGGTGACTTCATTGTGCGTGAGCAACGCGGGCTCATCACCCACAGGCGGTGTGAGATTACAGATTAAGTAAGCAATAGGCAGTTGTGTTGTAGAGCCCTTGCGCATGCGACCGACGCAGACATCCATCCAGGCACCTCCACGTTTGTCTTCACGCGCATAGTTATCCATATAAAATGCACCGCGCACATTACCCTGCCGATCATTGATCTGGTAAAGCTTCACATCGTCATGCCAGACATCGGCATCTTTTATTTCAGTGATCTCCAGTCCGAATAATTTTCCCGTGACTTTGAACAGACCCGGGATGGCCCGATCTGCTGGAAAATAAGGTTTTAAGTCTTCTTCTGAGAAATCGAATAATTTCTTTTTAAGCTTGTTTGAGTAATAGCCCAGATCCCACGGCTGCAGGGTTTCTAATCCATGCTCCTCACGTGCAAAAGCTTCCAATTGTTGATAGTCGCGCTGCGCTGCCGGCCTGGCTTTTTGCGCAAGCTCGTCAATAAAATCGATCACCTGATCAGGATTTTTTACCATCTTGGTGGCAACGGAATAATCGGCATAGTGCGTAAAACCCAGCAGTTTGGCTTTTTCTATTCGAAGTGAGATTATTTTTTCAATGAGTGGCGCATTATCTCGTTCAGCCACAGGGTCGGGGCCCTGATTGGATGCTCTGGTCAGGTAGGCGGTATAAACTTCTTTGCGCAATCCGCGATCATCAGCAAACGTCATTACGGCATGATAACTTGGGAAATCAAGTGTTAAACGATAACCCTTCTGATCATTATTTTTCGCCGCCTGTTTCGCCAGATCAAGTGAACTTTGCGGTAATCCTGCCAAAGCAGATTCATCCGTCAAAAGCTTGTCCCAGGCTTTCGTGGCATCAAGAATATTTTCCTGAAAACGAGTGCCCAGATTGCTGAGTTCCAGCGCTATTTCTTTGTAGCGCTCTTTTTCCTGTCCCTCGAGTGCAACACCGCCCAGACGGTAACCCTGTAAACTATCATTGATACTTTTTTGCTGAGCAGTATCCAGTTGTTGCATTCGACTGCTTTCCGCCAGTGCCAGCGTTTTGTTATAAAGTTGGCTATTCTGACCAAGGTCTGTGTACCAGGCACTGAGCCTGGGTAAGCAGGCGTTATAAACTTCGCGGACTTTCTCGCTGTTCATAACAGAATTAAGGTTACGCACCGGTGAAATAAACCTGTTCACTTCATCAGTAATCAGATCGAGTTCGTAGATAAAATTTTCCCAGTCAGGTTCTGAGACAGTTTCAAGCGCGGCAATTTTCTGGTTACCAGCTGCAATCAGAGCATCGAGTTTTGCTTCAACCGAATCCAGATCGATTGAGGAAAAAGCCGGAAAATCAAGTTTGCCGTCCATTGAATACCTACCTGGTGTAAAAAGTGTGGCTGATATAAAAAAAGGGGTGAAACACCCCTTTTTGGTTTACCTAAATTTGTTCTGCCTCGACAGAACTACACATCAAGATTAGACACTGCCAAAGCATTGCGTTCGATAAAATCACGTCTGGGTTCCACCTGATCACCCATCAAGGTTGTAAACACCTCATCGGCAGCCATTGCATCATCAATCTTAACCTGAAGCATTCTTCTCACTTCACTGTTCATTGTGGTTTCCCAGAGCTGCTCTGGATTCATCTCACCCAATCCCTTGTAGCGCTGTATGGTTTGCCCTCTTCTTGCCTCTTTGAGCAACCATTCCATCACCTGAGCGAAGGTGCTGACTGAATGCTCTTTTTCACCTCGTTTCACCACTGAGCCCTCACCCACCATCCCTACGAGCTTACTGGCAAGTGACGCCACTGTTTTATATTCAGTAGTTATAAAAAGTGAGGGATCGAGACGGATTATATGCTGGTTTCCATGCAACCAACGTTCAAGTTCAACCCCATAACGGCCTTCTGACGCTTCAAAGACACGCTGCTGAAAAAGGTTTCCAGCCTGATTATTTTCCATCAGGGCTGTATGTAGTTGTTCAGCCCAGGCACTAACCGCCTCTTTACTGGATAGATCGCTCTCAGTCAGCGGTTTAATGGCCAAAAACTGATCAAGAACAGTACGGTCTATCTTTCGCGAGAGTACATGCATCGCGTCTTTAGCCTGATTATATTCACCCGCCAGTGCGGTTAATTCTTCTGAACTCAGGGTTTTGCCATTGCCTGCGCTGAGGCTGGCGTCCGTCATGGCCAACTCGAGCAGATATTCATCCAGTTCGATATCATCTTTTACATACCGCTCTTGCTTGCCTTTTTTCACTTTGTACAACGGAGGCTGGGCAATGTAGATGTGCCCTTTCTCTATGAGCTCTGGCAATTGCCGGTAAAAGAACGTTAGCAACAACGTTCGAATATGGGATCCATCAACATCTGCATCTGTCATGATCACGATTCGGTGATAGCGCAGATTGTCGTAGTTATAGTCATCGCCTTTACCGATACCACAGCCTAGCGCGGTGATAAGCGTACCAACTTCCTGTGAGGACAACATTTTGTCAAAACGGGATCTTTCAACGTTAAGAATCTTGCCTTTCAACGGCAAAATCGCCTGTGTCCTGCGGTCACGGCCCTGTTTGGCCGAACCACCGGCAGAATCGCCCTCGACAAGATATATTTCGGATTTAGCCGGATCTTTTTCCTGACAATCAGCCAGTTTTCCCGGCAAACCGGCAATATCGAGCACACCTTTCCGTCTTGTAATCTCCCTGGCCTTCCTGGCAGCCTCTCTGGCCATCGCCGCTTCGATTATTTTGGCAGTGATTTGCTTGGCTTCAGTGGGGTTTTCAGCAAGAAAGTCTGTGAGCTTTTCATTCATCGAAGTTTCAACTGCTGTACGAACTTCTGATGAAACCAGCTTATCTTTCGTCTGTGATGAAAATTTTGGATCAGGAACTTTAACGGAAAGCACTGCTGTCAACCCTTCGCGTGCGTCGTCACCGGTGGTGTCGACCTTTGCTTTGCTGCTAATTCCATTAGCGTCCATGTATGTGTTCATGGTTCTGGTCAGTGCTGCGCGAAAACCGGCCAGGTGAGTTCCCCCGTCTTTTTGGGGAATATTGTTTGTAAAACAGTAGATATTTTCCTGATAGGAATCGTTCCATTGCAAAGCAACTTCAACTTCAGCTTCTTCTTTCATTTGGCGCAAATGAATCGGTGGTTTGTGCAACGATGTTTTATTTTTATTCAGGTGTTCAACGAATGCTGCAATGCCTCCTTCATACTGGAATATGTCGTGATTATTTCCCAGGTCTTCTTTTAGCTCGATGCATATACCACTGTTTAGAAACGATAGTTCTCTAAGGCGCTTTTTAAGTACATCATAGGAAAACTCGGTGATCGCAAATATATCTACACTGGGTTTGAAATGGATGGTGGTACCCGTTTCGCCAGTTTCTCCAACGACTTTTAAATCTTCCACCGGCTCACTATTGACGTAGTTTTGTTCGTGAATTTTTCCATTGCGCCTGATAGTGAGTTTTAAACTCTCAGAAAGCGCGTTCACAACAGAGACACCTACACCGTGCAAACCGCCAGATACTTTATATGAGTTATCGTCAAACTTTCCGCCGGCATGTAGTACCGTCATGATCACTTCGGCTGCTGACTTTCCTTCCTCGTGCATCTCTACGGGTATGCCTCGACCATCATCAGTCACCGTAACCGAGTTATCAATGTGAACAGTAACCGTAATTTTGCTGCAGTGTCCGGCTAAAGCTTCATCGATAGAGTTATCGACAACCTCAAACACCATATGATGCAGACCAGTGCCATCATCGGTATCTCCGATATACATACCAGGCCGTTTGCGTACAGCATCGAGTCCTTTGAGAACCTTGATGTTATCCGCGCCATAATCCTGCCCTGATTGTGCCTGCTCCGGGCTGTTTGCCGTTTTTTTCGACTCGTCTTCTTCGGCCATTTCCAAATCTCGTTTAGGAACTCACTAGTATAACACTTTTTCTATTTTACCTTGTTTCACGTGAAACCTTTTTGACGCCCCATGTATCTCATTTGTAACATCATCAATGCTCGTTAGAAATACCTGAACACCAGTTTCCTGAAGGTAATTAAAAACAAATTTTCTTGCCTCTTTGTCCAGCTCTGAAGGCAAATCATCAAACAACAATACAGGCGGATGCGCGTGGTGATCCGTATAGATATCCACTTGGGCCAGACGCATCATAATTGCCAGTAATTTTTGCTGGCCTCGAGAATTGTTATAACGAGCTTCGTTCGAACCAACTTTGATTTTAATATCTGCCCTGTGAGGACCAGACGTTGTCGTACCAACTCGGCGACAATATGAAATATTTCTATTCAGAGCTTCCTTGAGTGTAAATTCTTCTGCCCACCCTTTTCTGTATACAAATTTTGGCCGCACACTGACATCCAGTCCTTCGGTTAACAGCGCAAAGTGTATTCGGTATCTGTCGAGGATTTTTTTTCGAAGTTCATGAATTGTTTCTCCAGCAGCGACTAGTTCAGTATCCCAACTGGCAATTAGTGCATCTGAGGCAGCTGAACGAATTGCAGCGTTACGCTGAGACAAGGCATTTTTGTAGCGCTGTGAAATATCAAGATATCCTGGTTCCACGTGAAACAATATCCAATCCAGGAAACTCCGGCGTTCAGTCGGACCACCTTCAACAAGCTCGTGATTTTTCGTTGATACAATTACAGACGGCAACGCATTAGCTAACTCTGAAAGCCTTTGGGCCCTGGCGCCATTGATTCGAGCCCGGGTGTTATCTTTGCTTCGAACTATTCCGAGACGAGATGTGATCTGACTTCTTTCGTTAAATACAGCAGCGACCACTGTGAGTTCATTAAAATCGTTGCGAATGACGGTATTTATTTTACCGGACCGAAAACTCCGTCCATTAGACAAAATAGCAATTGCTTCCAGCAGACTGGTCTTACCTGCCCCGTTGTCACCATAAAGTACATTCAGTCCTGGCTCTGGCTCCAGCGAAATATTGCCTATATTTCGGACTGAACTGACATCGAGAGATGTCAGCCGCATGTTACAGCCTCATTGGCATAACAACATAGGTACTGCGTTTGTCTCCACTGGGGTGGATAACCATACTGCTGGTATTGTCCTTGATATTAAGTTCTGCCGTTTCTGTATCAATGGCACCAAGCACATCGAGCAGGTAGACCACATTAAATGCAATCTCTACCGGTTCACCCGAGTACTCTATTTCGATCTCGTCCTGCGCTTCCTCATGCTTCGGATTATTTGTCTCGATACCCAAAGCATTATTCTCAAGCGTCAGACGAACCCCTTTATAAGTTTCATTAGCAAGGATGGCGCTGCGAGAAAGAGCCTGGCGAAAAATTTCACGATCAATAGTCGCCATGTTTGTACTTTCAAGTGGTATCACTTTTTCATAATCTGGAAATTTACCGTCAATCAGCTTGCTGGTCATCTGCAAACCTCCAAGGGAGACCTGCAAATGTTTATCGGTGAGTTTCAGTTTGATTTCTGTATCTGTGCCATCCATAAGCCGCGACAGTTCATTAATCGCCTTTCTGGGAATTATTGCCGATACAGATTCAGTTATTTCAATTTCCGCAGTTGTTTTGTGCATCGCCAGTCGATGTCCGTCGGTACTGACGCAACAGAGTTCATCCTGGCTCAATTGCAGCAAAAGCCCATTCAGGTAGTAACGTACATCCTGCTGTGCCATTGCGAATGATGTTCGTTTAATGGCTTTTTCAAGCTCCAGCTGTGGCAGTGAAACTTCAGTTGCTGCTGATACCTGATCAATTACAGGGAACTCATCAATCGGGAGTGTGGCAAGTGTGAACCGGCTTTTGCCGCAGCGTACTTTCGCTTTGTCACCAACAACATCAAAGTCCAGTCTAGCCTGATCATCCAGCGATCGACAAATATCAAATAACTTTCTGGCAGGAATTGTAGTCTTGCCTGGCTCACTAACCAGCAGCGGTATTCTTGTTCTCAACTCAACTTCATTGTCAGTGCCAGTGAGCTGCAAATATTCATCATTTGCCTCAAACAACAAGTTGTTCATGACTTCGTGTGTCTGTTTACGCTCGACAACACCTACAACTTGTTGCAGTGGCGGGAACAGCTCTAATTTTGATATCGAGAATTTCATTAAATAATAGTTTTAAAATATCTATATATATATTGATATTAATAAGGCCTGTGTATAGATTGATTCAATATAATTAATTCTAATTAAATCAATGCATTAACGGTTGTTTTTGCCCTTATCATCTTATGTACAAATTGTGGATAACTCATTGATGAAATTTGGATAACACTGCATCGCTATTTCTTGCTCGTGTTACTGACAAGTTATCCACAGATTAATGACCAACTTATAATGGTCAATGTTAGCAGGATAACAATCTCATTAGCATTTTTAGATCTTCTTCCATTCGACCATCGGACTGTTCCAACTCCATGATCTTTCTGTGTGCATGCAGCACCGTTGTATGATCCCTGCCCCCGAAAGCTTCTCCAATTTCGGGAAGGCTGTGACGGGTCAGTATTTTTGACAGATGCATTGCTACCTGGCGGGGTCTCGCGATACTTCGGTTTCTCTTTTTGGACAACAGCTCTGATCCACGAACTTTGTAGTATTCACATACGGTTTTTTGAATATTCTCAATAGTGACCAGTTTTTCCTGCACAGCCAGCAAGTCTTTCAGTGCACTTTTGGCAAATTCCATAGTGATCGGTTTACCGGTAAATTCGGAATTAGCAATCACTCTGCGAAGTGCTCCTTCCAGTTCCCGAACGTTTGAAACGATACGTTGTGCGATAAAAAAGCTGACTTCATCTGGTAGCGGGAAACCTGCCTGCTCTGCTTTGGTGTTTAGAATTGCTACCCTGGTTTCAAGTTCTGGTGGTTCAACAGATACGGTGAGTCCCCAGCCGAACCTGGATTTTAATCTTTCCTCTACCCCGTTTATTTCTTTCGGGTAGCGATCACTGGTCAAAATTATCTGCTGCCCGGACTCTATCAGTGAATTAAATGTGTGGAAAAATTCTTCCTGTGATCGTTCCTTACCAGCGAAAAACTGAATATCATCGATTAATAAGGCGTCCAGACTTCGGTAGTGGCTTTTGAATTCATTGATAGTGCCGGTTTGCAGGGACCTCACCATCTCTCGCACATAGCGTTCTGAATGCAGGTACTGTACGTGAGTTTTACCGCGGCTTACCATCAGATTACCAACGGCTTGCATCAAGTGTGTTTTACCCAGTCCCACACCACCATAGATAAACAAGGGATTGTATGATGTACCCGGATTTTCCCCTATCTGTAGTGCTGCAGCTCTTCCTATCTGATTTGATTTACCCTCAATATAGGTTTCAAAATTAAAGGCTGGATTCAGGGAAGTTTTAAACGGCTGACTGGATCGTTGGGGTAACTCATCACTGCCGTCAAAGTTTGGAGCGCCCACGGGCGATTGACTTCCAGTAGACTGACCAGACCCTGCTGGAACGGAACCTTCAATAGGTTTAGCCGGCGCCCCGATTTCACCCGAGCCAATGTCCAGCAGTACGTTATACCCATCACGCTGAGCCAGCGCGGTAGCGATTTCGGTGATTCTGGCTTCGTAGTTATTTTTTACCCAATCATGTACAAATCGATTTGGTGCCAGAAGTTTAATACCTTGTTCCGTTTCAAGGGGTTGTAGACATAGTACCCAAGTATTCATTTCCTCTAGCGTTAATTCATTAGAAAGATGAGACAGACAGCGATTCCAGACCGACAACGAGTGACACTCCCCGGTTAAAGAAAAAATAAATAAAATATGGGCGGTGGGTAATTAGCGGCAGATTTGTGTGTCAACGGCGTTTTTATAGGTTTTATCAGCCGAATCTTTGTACCAGCGTGTCAATATCCTGCAACGGGATATTTACTGTGCGAGGTCAGGCCACACGAAATCGAAAAAATAGTCTATTACTGTTCTGGAAAGTTATCCACAAGTGATTTCAAGAAAGTCGTTAAGTGTAATTATTGACATTGCAGTGGATTTATCGCGATAATTGATGGGTTCTACTCCGACGATTCAGTGGAAAGCTGTTTCGTTGCTGACCAAACCGGTAATACAACCATGAAACAAACATTTCAACCAAGCAATTTACGCCGGAAGCGCACTCACGGTTTCCGCGCTCGTATGGCAACTCGCGGTGGCCGTGCGGTGATTCGTGCTCGAAGAGCAAAGGGACGTCGCAGACTTTCTGCATAAACTTGCAGACACCGCGCATCGAGCCCTTCACCAGGTCGGTACTCCAAAGCTGTTGCAACACACATCTGTGGTGACTCGGCATGCCACAGTCCGAAGACAAAAAATATAACGACAGGACCGCAGTAATTGCTGTCCGTCAATCTGAAACACCCGGCGAGTCTTTTTGCCGAGAGCGCAGGCTAACTACACCGGCGCAATTCAAGCTGGTTTTTCAAAAAAATATTCGCTCCGCAGATCGATACTGGACAATACTTTTTCGACCTAACGAATTAGGTCATCCTCGATTGGGTATGGCTGTAGCGAAAAAAAAGGCCAGGAGAGCGGTGGATCGTAACCGGCTGAAAAGAACTGTCAGGGAATCATTTCGCTGTCAGCGAAGGTTGTCCGGAGTAGACATCGTTGTGCTCCCGCGAGAGGCTTGTGTGCTCGCTAACAATACAGAGTTGCGCAATAGTCTTGATAAACATTGGTCACGAATAGCTGAAAAATGCGCAAAGCACTATGCCAGGTGATAACGCTCTATCAAAGGTTTGTCAGTCCCTGGCTGCCACCGCATTGCCGCTATTCGCCCAGCTGTTCCCAGTATATGTTGGAGGCAATACAGCTCCATGGTCCTTGCCGCGGCGTCTATCTCGGTGTAAAACGCCTTGGTCGATGCAATCCATTTGGATCACATGGCTACGATCCTGTGCCTGAGAATACACTTGCAAGTACTCCCAATTCACCTACCAAGGAAGCTTCATCAGTGTCCCGCGTTGAAACAACATCGTCCGTCCACTCTGATCACAGAGGCAGTATAAATGGATAACCAACGCATTCTGCTATGGGCAGCGCTGGGTTTTTTATTGCTGCAAGTGTGGACATCGTGGCAAATCGATTACGGACCCAGACCGGTGGCTCCGGTTGCTACAACGGCTAATCCCACAACAGCTCAAACCGGGATCATCGATCAGCCGGAAGCAGTGGATGCTACTGATGATCTTCCGACCCCGGTACAAAGTAGCGGAACACAGAACACAGTCTTGCCGGCTCAGGCTACGCAAGAACAAAAAGGCCAGACAATCACCGTAGAGACCGATAATCTTCGTGTATTTTTAAGCACTATTGGTGGTGATATTATCGGCGTACAGTTGTTGAAATATCCTACATCACTTGAAACACCTGACGACCCGTTCACGCTGATGAGCAACAGCGCTGATCAATATTTTGTCGCGCAGTCAGGGCTTCAGTCAACCACAATAGATGCGCCCAGCCATCACAGTGAATATCAGGTGACACAGACCGAATATACGCTACAGGAAGGGCAACAAGAGATACGCGTTCCTTTGCAATGGACTTCCGAAACCGGGGTCGAGGTTATTAAAACCTACATTTTTAAGCGAGATCGCTACCTGATAGATCTTGAATACAACGTCAGCAATAATACGGATGCTGCCATTGGTATTAATCAATATCGACAGCTGCGTCGCAAACCGGTGACGGACGATGAAACACAGAGTTTTATCTATACGTTTATTGGCGGCGTGATCAGCACACCTGAAGACGCTTACTCGAAAATTAAATTTGAAGATTTCTCTGATCCCACCAACACCAGCAAATCGCTGGGTGGCTGGGCGGCCATCATTGAACACTATTTTCTGGGTGCCTGGATACCCAACCAGGATGAAACCAATACCATCTACACCAAGGCGCTGACATCGCCACAACAACGCTACATCATTGGTTTGCAATCTGAACCCATACAAATTGCTGGCGGTAGTACCGGTTCACTGACCACTGGTTTTTTTGTTGGACCTAAAATTCAGGATCGAATGAAAGCAGTAGCTCCTCATCTCGATCTCACCGTTGACTATGGGTTTTTGTCTGTGATTGCCAAACCAATTTTCTGGCTACTGCAAAAAATCCATTCGATTGTCGGTAACTGGGGTTGGGCCATTGTTGGCGTGACGATGTGTATCAAGTTGCTGTTTTATAAGTTGTCCGAAGCCAGCTATCGGTCTATGGCCAGAATGCGTAAGTTGCAACCGCAATTGGTGTCTCTCAAAGAGCGTTATGGAGATGATCGCGCCAAGATGGGGCAGGCGACGATGGATTTGTACAAGAAGGAAAAAGTAAATCCGTTGGGTGGTTGTCTGCCAATTCTGGTTCAGATACCCGTGTTTATCTCTTTATACTGGGTGCTGCTTGAAAGTGTGGAGTTACGCCAGGCACCGTGGATCCTGTGGATTGAAGATTTATCCCTGCTGGATAAATATTATGTATTGCCGGTAATCATGGGGGTTACCATGTTTATACAGCAAAAGCTAAATCCAGCGCCCGTCGATCCTATTCAAGCCAAGGTATTTATGTTTATGCCGTTGGTATTTACAATTTTCTTTGCATTCTTCCCGGCTGGTCTGGTGCTTTATTGGGTGGTAAACAATACTCTGTCAATCGCGCAGCAGTACTACATCACCAGACATGTACTGGCCGAGAAATGAACATTGTCTTAAATACCTACAACCTCCAGTGAAGGCGAGTGATTGCTGCAGACACGATTGCCGCGGTTGCCACAGCAAGGGGCAGGGGTGCAATTGGTATAGTCAAACTGAGTGGCGCGCAATCGTCCTCAATTGCAGAGCAGATCACCGGTAAAGAGCTTATCCCACGGCGCGCGCACCATCTGCCGTTTTACGGGACAGATGGTGAGGTACTTGATCGGGGATTGGCGATTCTCTTTTCGGCCCCCGATTCTTATACAGGCGAAGATGTACTCGAATTACACGCGCATGGTAATTCGTTTGTTCTTGATCAATTACTGCAAACTGCTATTCGGTACGGCGCGCGCGATGCGCGACCCGGAGAATTTACCGAGCGTGCCTTCCTGAACAATAAACTTGATCTCGCACAGGCTGAGGCGGTGGCGGATTTGATCGAGAGTAACAGTGCGCAGGCAGCGCGAGCAGCGGTGCGCTCTCTTAGCGGCGATTTTTCCACAGGCATTGCAGATCTAAACCAGCAGCTGATCAGCGCTCGTATGTATATCGAAGCGGCACTGGATTTTGCTGAGGAAGAAATTGATTTCTTAAATGATGATGCACTGGCAGCTAAACTTAAACAGTTGCAAACATCCGTAAGCGACATCTTAAAACGAGCTGCGCAAGGTTGCTTAATGCGAGAGGGGCTGACCGTTGTTATTGCCGGTGAACCCAATGTAGGTAAATCCAGTTTGCTGAATCGGCTAACCGGTGAAAATACGGCAATAGTCACGGATATAGCGGGCACGACACGTGATGTTTTGCGTGAACAAATTGTGCTCGACGGACTGCCGATTCATGTGATTGATACAGCTGGCCTGCGTGAAACAGATGATAAAGTTGAGCAAGAGGGCGTGCGTCGAGCTCTTGCACAAATGGAACAGGCCGATGTCATTCTGGTGGTGGAAACCGCCGGATCCTCGACACTTACCGATCTCAAAAGACTGTCCGTTCCGAACCTGCCGAAGGATGTTCCGGTGATTCGCGTGTTTAATAAAGCGGATTTGGCACCAGATTCGTTACATCCAGAGCAATTAAAGGTGTCTGCCAAAACCGGTGAAGGGATAACCGCGCTGCGCATGAAGTTAAAACAATGCGCGGGTTTTGAGCAAACACCCGAAGGTGCTTTTATGGCTCGGCGTCGTCATTTGAATGCATTGCAGGCAGCGCAAGTGCATCTATCTCAGGCACGCGTTAACCTGGTCGAGCTTACCGCTGGAGAATTGGCGGCGGAAGAGCTGAGGCTTGCACAGGCACAGCTGAACCTCATCACTGGCGAGTTCTCCAGCGATGATTTACTAGGTGAGATTTTTGGTAATTTTTGCATCGGCAAGTAATATTTTAGTTTTGCGTTTCTAAAATTCGTAGCATGTCCGACGCCGATAAGACAATTCCAGCTACAATGCGAGCATCGGTCAACCAGAATGGTGGCTGTGGTCTTGTGAAAAGAAATACTTATGACTAATTCTCTACAATTCGATGTCATAGTGGTTGGTGGCGGTCATGCCGGCACTGATGCCGCACTTGCTGCTAGTCGCGCAGGCGCTCGTACTCTATTGCTTACTCACAATATTGAAACCATCGGTCAGATGAGTTGCAACCCGGCAATTGGTGGCATCGGTAAGGGCCATTTGGTGAAAGAAATTGATGCGCTCGGTGGTGCGATGGCACAAGCCGCTGATCGTGCCGGCATACATATACGTACGCTCAATGCGCGCAAGGGACCAGCGGTCCGGGCTACCCGCATGCAGGCAGACAGAGCTTTATACCGTGCGGCCATTCGCTCCATGGTAGAAAATCAACCTAACCTGGTTTTGTTCCAACAGGGTGTGGATGACCTCATCGTGGAAGGCGATTGTTGCACCGGCGTAGTGACACAGTCGGGACTGCGTTTTGTAGCCAGGTCTGTCGTTTTAACGGTTGGGACTTTTCTCGGCGGAAAAATTCATATTGGCAACATTCAGCAGGCGGGTGGCCGTGCTGGTGATGCTCCGTCGATAGCGCTGGCTGGTCGCTTGCGCGAATTGCCATTCAGAGTAGGGCGTTTAAAAACCGGTACTCCGCCAAGAATTGACGGGCGAAGTATTGATTACTCAAAGCTTGAAGAACAGCCGGGTGACACACCACGTCCGGTTTTTTCGTATCTGGGTTCGACACAGGATCATCCAAATCAGGTGGTTTGTCATATCACTCATACCAATGCCGTAACGCATCAAATTATTAGCGACAACCTTGAAAAATCGGCTATGTATTCCGGCAATATCGATGGTGTTGGTCCGCGTTATTGTCCATCAATTGAAGACAAGGTGGTGCGTTTTGCGGATAAAGATTCACATCAGATTTTTATTGAACCCGAGGGTCTCAATACGCATGAGGTTTATCCGAATGGTATTTCCACCAGTTTGCCGTTCGACGTGCAGCAAGACTATGTTCACAGCATCGAAGGATTTGAGAACGCACATATAACGCGTGCAGGATATGCTATCGAATATGACTTTTTTGATCCGCGTGATTTAAAGTCATCGCTGGAAACCAGGTTTATCAAAAACCTTTATTTTGCCGGACAGATCAACGGTACTACGGGTTATGAAGAAGCTGCCGCGCAAGGATTGATTGCAGGATTAAATGCCGCACGTTCAACCCAACAACTAGAACCCTGGTCGCCGCGGCGTGATGAAGCTTATATAGGGGTTTTAATAGATGATCTGATTACCCATGGCACACTCGAGCCTTATCGTATGTTTACCAGCCGCGCGGAATATCGATTAATGCTTCGTGAAGATAACGCCGATTTGCGCTTAACTGAAAAAGGCCGGGAGTTGAATCTGGTTGGTGATGAGCGTTGGCAACGGTTTAACCGCAAGCGAGATTTAATAGGCAAAACGCGGGATGTTTTATCGGCCTTTTTTATAAGAGCAGATGAAAAAACTGTTGAGCGCTTCAGTGAACAGTTTGATACATCGGTAAAGAAGGATCAGTTCGCGATCGATCTGTTGCGACGTCCCGAAATAAACTGTACAGGCTTGCTGGCGCTTTATCCGGAACAATTCCCCACGACTGACCCCGCGGTGCTCGAACAAGTGGAAATCCAGGTTCGTTATCAGGGATACATTGATCGGCAAGTTGACGAAGTAGCACGGCAAAGCAAACAGACCGAAACTAAAATTCCTGACACAATCAACTACAGTGAAGTGAGTGGTTTGTCCGCTGAGGCCTGCCAGAAGCTGAGCGATCATAGACCTCAGACCATTGGTCAGGCATCCCGGATTCCCGGCATTACACCTGCTGCGATTTCCCTGTTGTTGGTCAATCTGAAAAAGCATAAATCTTCGGAGGCCGCTGGCGTGTCCGAAGCATTTAATAAAAACCAGTCGATAGCCGGTTAGTGGCTGGCACGCATCATTCAGTTGCGTTTTTTCTGCTATGTCTCGTCAGTCAGCAGTAATGGCAGATAAACACAATGCGTTGTTGCAGGCTTTGCACGATGGTTTGAATGAAATGCAACTGGTTATTCCGCAGGGTGCAGCCGAGAAACTAATTCGCTACATTGAACTGCTGCATAAATGGAATCATACGCATAATCTGACGGCGATAAAAAACCTCGACGATATGGTACGTCGGCATGTGCTGGATTCGCTGTCGATGCTCCGATTTACCACCGACGGTACCATGCTGGACGTCGGAGCCGGTGCTGGATTACCCGGTATCCCGCTGGCAATATGCAAACCTCACCTTGATGTAACACTTGTGGATAGTGTGCAGAAGAAAACACTGTTTATGTCGTTTGCCGGCAGCCAACTGGGTTTGCAAAATATATTGGTGAAACACCAAAGGGTTGAACTGCTGCGTCAGCCTCCGGGTTACCACATGGTGGTTGCACGGGCGTTTTCCTCGCTTGAGAAGTTGTGTTTGTTGACAAAACACCTATTGGCAGAGCATGGTCAGATTCTGGCGATGACCGGTTTTTTGCCTGAGCCACAGGAAGTCGAAGATTTGCAAAAAAATACAGGCTTTCACCTGGTGAAAACAGAGAAATTGTTCGTCGCCGGTGAACACGCAGAGCGCAACATAGTAATATTGCAACACAGCGCGGATTGAAGGGCAGATCTTCGTCTTTTGCACGTATCGGAATCAGCATGGCAAGAATAATAGCAATCGCTAACCAGAAAGGCGGTGTGGGTAAAACCACCACTGCCATCAATCTTTGCGCAGCGTTAGGTGAAACGCAGCGCAAAGTGCTGCTGATTGATATGGATCCACAGGGAAATGCCACCACCGGCTCCGGGATAGACAAAGAAACGCTGGAAAAAAGTATTTGTGATGTGCTGCTGGGAGAATGCTCCACTGAAGAAGCAATTGTTTCGCCTGAGCATATCAAGTTTGATGTGTTACCTGGTAACGCAGATGTAACCGCGGCCGAGGTGCAATTGATGTCGCAAAACGGTCGCGAGCGAAAGCTTGCCGAGGCCCTGGCGAGTGTCGCTGACCAGTATGAGTACATTTATATAGACTGCCCGCCAGCGTTAAATGTGTTAACGCTGAATGCATTTGTTGCCTCGGACGGAGTGCTGATTCCCATGCAGTGTGAATATTATGCGCTGGAGGGACTGTCCTCACTTTTGAGAACCATCAAACAGGTCAAAGCAGCAGTTAACCCGAAGCTTCAGATTGAAGGTATCCTGCGAACCATGTTCGATGGTCGCAACAAGCTGGGTCACGAGGTTTCTAATCAGTTAACCGAGCATTTTGATTCAAAAGTCTATCGTACCGTCATACCGCGCAATATTCGTTTGGCCGAAGCCCCAAGTTTTGGTCAGCCGATAGTGTATTACGATAAATCGTCACGTGGTTCGATTGCGTATCTGGCACTGGCGGGAGAAATTATTCGCCGTGAGGTAAGTCGGCAGACATCGACCAGAAAAGATCAGGAAACCGTTGGTGTTGTGTAGAGAGTCGGGCAGGGCAACGAGGGGGCCGCAACAGGTGCGTGCTCCGATAAGGTAGAAGGCTAAATAAAGTGTCTCAGTTGAAAAAGGGCGGTTTAGGACGTGGGCTTGGTGCTCTTTTAAAGGGAGTTGATGTTGCAGCACCTGTTAGTGAAGCGCCTGTAGCGACAACCGACACAAAATCGGATGTTAAGCAGCCTACATCCAGTCAGCCAACTGCAAACTCAAAAACTGTAGCGACCACCGACCCGCTGCCTGCACCGCAAGTCGCTGATGACAGCGTGCTGGAGATTCCGATTGGTGAGATAAGCCGCGGCACTTATCAGCCACGCCAGTATTTTGATGACGAGGCCCTACAGGAATTGGCTGACTCAATTGCTGCTCAGGGTTTAATTCAACCGGTTCTACTCCGCAAACGCGCGGGGGGTTACGAACTCATTGCCGGGGAACGCCGATGGCGGGCCGCCAAAATGATTGGGTTGCATCATATTCCGGCTATTGTTCGCGAGATGGATGACAGCGCGGTAGCCGCTGTGACCCTGATTGAAAATATACAGCGTGAAGATCTGAATCCGCTGGAAGAAGCACGAGCACTGCAACGCTTAAAGAAAGAATTTGGCATGACCCACCAGGATGTTGCTGACTCAGTGGGCCGATCCAGAGCAGCGGTGACCAACTTGATTCGCCTTCTGGACCTCGATGAACGTGTGGCCGAAATGCTTGCTACCGGGAAGCTCGAAATGGGACACGCAAGGGCTTTGTTATCACTCAGCGGTGACAAGCAGCATGTGATTGCTCTGCAGGTGTATGCCAATGGATTATCAGTCAGGGCGACAGAAGCGTTGGTACGGGATGGTGGCGAAAGTCGTAAACCAGTGAAAAAAGACGCAGAGCCGCGGCGACAGAGCAGTCACATTAGAGCGCTGGAAAATGACTTGGCCGAAAAAATAGGCGCGTCAGTCAGTATTAACAACAAAACGGGTAATAAAGGGACAATTACCGTTTCTTATAATTCCCTGGATGAACTTGATGGAATTCTGGCCCATATAAAGTAGCAGGTGTTGTAAAAACTACGCCGTTGCTGGTTTTTCGACCACCATTGATCAGATCACTTGCAGACGCCTTTTTTCTAACTTGGTTTCTCTGTAATAATAAAGTACTTATACGCTTGACCCTTGGATAGTGGCTATCTATAATCCGACCCGATTGCAGGGCTTGTATTATCCGCGACGGATCGCGATATCTAGTCTATAAAGTTACGGAAATAAATAGTTATGGCTGGGCGTTCACCACACACGGCCGTCGTCAAGCGTCTGCTCAAGGTTCAATTGCTTGTGGCGTGTTTGTTCCCATTGGCACTTTTGCCATTTGGAACGAACGCTGCATTGTCAGCGATGGCGGGAGGACTCGCCAGCTTGATTCCCAATCTGTATTTTGCCTATCGAACGTTTCAGTTTTCTGGCGCTCGGTCTGCACAAAAAATTGTGCGCGGCTTCTATGCAGGTGAGGCGATGAAGCTAGTTCTGACCGCGCTTATCTTTGCGCTGTGTTTTAAATATCTGAAGACGCTAAACGTGGCAGCACTGTTTGGCGGCTTCATCATGGTCCAGGCGGCAGTATGGCTAACCCCATTGCTGGCGGATCGATAAAAGAATTCAAGTATTTTAAAAGTGTCTTATGGCAACTGAATCTGGTCAAGGCCCAACGGCCTCCGAATACATCCAGCACCATCTGCAAAATCTCACCTGGGGCAAACACGCTGACGGGTCGTGGGGTATTGCGCACGGTGCCGCGGAAGCTCAGGAAATGGGCTTTTGGGCAATTCACCTGGACTCTATGTTTTGGTCATTGCTGCTCGGTGCAATTTTCTGTTTTTTATTCTGGCTCGGAGCCCGTAACGCCAAGACCGGGGTGCCGGGCGCTCTGCAGAATTTCTGTGAGTTGCTGGTGGATTTCGTCGACAGCAGTGTCAAAGATACTTTTTCTGGTGAAAATAAACTCATCGCGCCTCTGGCACTGACTATTTTCGTCTGGGTGTTTCTGATGAATCTGATGGATCTCGTGCCTGTGGATTTCATTCCGGAGGCAGCCAAAAGGTGGTTCGGCATTGAATACATGAAGGTTGTGCCAACGACCGATGTGAACGTGACGCTTGGCATGTCACTCTCTGTGTTCGCCCTGATTATCTACTACAGCATCAAAGTGAAAGGTGCCGGAGGCTTTCTGGCCGAACTGACCTTACAGCCCTTTTCAAGCGACAACAAAATTGTTAAATACGCCTTCGTCCCTGTGAATTTGTTGCTCGAGGGTGTGGGACTGATCGCTAAACCTATTTCTTTGGCGTTGCGGCTTTTTGGTAATCTCTACGCCGGAGAACTGATCTTTATCCTTATTGCATTGCTGCCATTCTATTTGCAGTGGGCACTTTCGATCCCGTGGGCTATTTTCCACATACTTGTTATTGTGCTTCAGGCCTTTATCTTTATGATGCTGACGATCGTGTACCTGACAATGGCTCACGAGCACCACTAGATTTTGGACTGACGTTCACCACTTGTTTTTTAACAGCGTTTTTTACTTTTCCCAACCTATAACACATCAGGAGCTAAGATGGGCACAGGTTTCGTAGTTGGTATGACGGCGATCGCAGTAGCACTGCTGATCGGAATGGGTGCCTTAGGCACTGCTATCGGTTTTGGTCTGCTGGGCGGACGTTTTCTGGAAGGTGCTGCACGCCAACCTGAAATGGTTCCAATGCTTCAGGTCAAAATGTTCATCGTAGCCGGTCTGCTTGATGCGGTAACAATGATCGGCGTGGGTATCGCACTGTTCTTCACTTTCGCGAATCCCTTCGTCAGTCAGGTTGCTGGTTAACGACATCGCTCGTTATCCGCTTCAAACCGCAGGAGAAATCGGGTGAATATTAATCTTACCCTGATCGGACAAGCTATCGCTTTTGCGGGCTTTGTTATCTTTTGCATGAAGTTCGTCTGGCCACCTCTCATCGCTGCGATGCGAGAACGGCAGGCAACTATCGCTGAGGGTCTGGCGGCAGCTGAGCAAAGTGCTCAGGCGCAGGAAGAAGCTCAGGCAGAAGTAGACAAAGTTCTAGGCGAAGCCAGAACCCAGGCTGCAGAGATCGTATCGCAAGCGCAAAAGCGTGGTAACGATATTGTCGAAGAAGCCAAACAAACTGCTATTACAGAGAGTGACCGGCTGAAGGCCGGTGCGCAGGCTGAGCTTGCGCAGGATGTAGTCAGTGCTCGCGAAGCCTTGCGTCAGCAAGTGTCTTCAGTGGCGGTATCCGGTGCTGAGAAAATTCTCAAGCGCGAGGTCGATGCCAATGCACATGCCAATATCCTCGACGACCTCATCGCGAAGATTTAAGGACACTACCTATGTCTGACGACGTCACAGCTGCGCGACCCTATGCCAAGGCTATTTTTCAGCTGGCAAAGCAAGGGTCAAACTTCGACGTATGGTCTGAGCGACTGAAATTTTTGTCCGCCGTTGTGGCGGACAAAAGTGTTTCCCAGGCGCTTGAGCAACCAAATAGCACCGCCACCGAGCGTGCTTCCATGATTGAAAAAATCGCCGGTGACAAGCTCGATGCAGAAGCGGTCAATATGGTGAGACTGCTTGCAGAAAATGGACGGTTGAGTTCAATGAGCTCGATCTCAAGTCTCTATGATGATTTTCGCGCCCAGGACGAGGGCACACTTGAAGCGGAAGTCATTTCCGCTATTGAGCTGGACGATCACTATCGTGCAAAGCTCAGCGAGTCGCTGGAGCGTAAATTCAACAAGAAAATACATATCGTCAACACCATTGATGAGTCTTTGATAGCGGGCGCTATTATTCGGGCTGGTGATGTTGTGATAGACGGATCAGTTAAAGGCAAGCTGGCACAGCTTGGCAACAACCTGAGCGCTTAGCGGAGAGCGGCGACAGGTGAAAAGAATACATATAGAGGACGACATCAATGCAACTTAACCCATCTGAAATCAGCGAGCTGATCAAAGAGCGGATTGGTAACTTCGAGGCCTCCTCAGAGGCGCGGACCGAAGGCACCATCGTCAGCTTATCCGACGGTATCGCACGAATTCACGGCCTGACTGATGCAATGTCTGGCGAAATGATTGAAATGCCCGGCAACACCTATGCACTGGCGATGAACCTGGAACGCGACTCTGTGGGTGCGGTAATTCTGGGTGCCTATGGTCACATCAAAGAAGGCGATAAAGTACGTTGTACTGGTCGAATTCTTGAAGTGCCCGTGGGGGATGCCTTACTTGGCCGTGTAGTGAATGCACTGGGTGAGCCGATTGATGGCAAAGGCCCGGTTGCATCAGAGCAAACTTCACCGATAGAAAAAGTCGCGCCTGGTGTTATTTGGCGGAAGTCTGTTGATCAGCCGGTACAAACCGGTCTGAAATCAATCGATTCAATGGTGCCAATCGGCCGTGGTCAGCGTGAGTTGATCATTGGTGACAGACAAACAGGTAAAACCGCTGTTGCCATTGATACCATCATCAATCAAAAAGATACTGGTATTAAGTGCATTTACGTGGCGATTGGTCAGAAGCAATCTACCATTGCAAACGTGGTGACCAAGCTTGAAGAGCACGGTGCACTGGACAATACTATTATTGTCGCAGCCGGAGCGTCTGAATCTGCCGCAATGAACTTCATTGCCCCTTACTCCGGGTGTTCTATGGGTGAGTATTTTCGCGATGTCGGTGAAGATGCGCTAATTGTGTATGATGATTTAACCAAACAGGCTTGGGGTTATCGTCAGGTATCACTGCTGCTGCGTCGACCTCCTGGTCGTGAAGCATATCCTGGTGATGTTTTCTATCTCCACTCCAGACTCCTTGAGCGTGCTGCAAGAGTCAGTGAAGAATACGTAGAAAAAGAAACTAATGGTCGAGTTAAAGGCCAGACCGGATCACTGACTGCACTGCCGATCATTGAAACACAGGCAGGGGACGTATCAGCTTTCGTACCGACGAACGTAATTTCAATTACCGACGGTCAGATCTTCCTTGAGAGTGACTTGTTTAACGCGGGTATTCGCCCTGCGATCAATGCGGGTTTGTCGGTATCACGTGTGGGTGGTGCGGCGCAAACTAAAATTATTAAGAAACTCGGTGGCGGTATTCGACTGGCACTGGCGCAGTATCGTGAATTGGCCGCATTTGCACAGTTTGCATCTGATCTGGATGAAGCCACTCGAAAGCAGCTTGAGCGTGGTCAGCGTGTTACCGAATTGATGAAACAGAAGCAATACTCACCACTTAACGTCGGCGAGATGGCAGTGTCTCTTTACGCGGCAAACGAAGGCTATCTCGATAACCTCGAAGTCACTCAGGTCGTAGCTTTTGAAGAAGGCCTGCATGCTCATGTTCGTTCCAGCCACTCAGCGATTCTTGACAAAATCAATGAGGCGGGTGACTACAACGATGATATTGAAGCGGGCATTAAATCCGCTATCGATGACTTCGTCGCCAATGGTGTCTACTAGCACTTGCTGGTAGATAACCCCTTAGAGATTAGGCGGGACGACTGATATGGCAGGCGCCAAAGAAATACGTACCAAGATCGGAAGCATCAAGAACACGCAGAAGATCACCAAAGCGATGGAAATGGTTGCGGCAAGCAAAATGCGCAAGGCGCAGGACCGCATGGCTGCAACCCGACCTTATGCAACCAAAATGAAAAGCGTGGTCGGCCACCTGGCTGCCGGTAACGTAGAGTACAAGCATCCCTACCTGATTGAGCGCGAGAACGTTCAACGTGTCGGTTTTATTGTGGTCTCTACTGATCGCGGTTTGTGTGGTGGTCTGAACATCAACTGCTTCAAAGGCGCGGTCGCCATGATGCGTGAATATTCAGAGCAGGGTGTAGAGATTGATGTATGTACTATCGGGAAAAAAGCCCAGAGCTTTTTCAGGCGATTGGGCAGTGACATCGTGTCGGATAAATCCGGTTTGGGTGATGCGCCCAAATTAGGTGATCTGATTGGTACCGTCAAAGTAATGCTTGATGCATATGACGAAGGCCGCATCGATCGACTTTATATCGCTCAAAATGAATTCGTCAACACCATGACCCAAAAGCCCAGTGTTGATCAACTGATTCCCGTGCAGGCAGATACAGATGATCGCCTCAAACACCACTGGGATTACATTTACGAGCCTGATTCCAAAACAGTTCTGGATCAGCTGATGAAACGTTATATCGAATCGCTGGTTTATCAGGCGGTGGTTGAAAACGGTGCCTGCGAAATGGCAGCACGAATGGTTGCAATGAAAAGTGCCACGGATAATGCCGGTGACATCATCAACGACTTGCAACTTGTCTATAACAAAGCTCGACAGGCGGCGATCACTCAGGAAATTTCCGAGATCATCGGCGGCGCAGCAGCGGTTTAAAAGATTAATATCATCGGGGAACACAAATGAGTTCTGGATCAATTGTCGAAGTAATTGGCGCGGTAGTAGACGTGGAATTCCCACGTGACGCAGTGCCAAAAATTTATGATGCACTGAAGATTGAAGGTACTGAAACCACGCTGGAAGTACAGGGTCAGCTGGGTGACGGTGTGGTACGTACTATTGCGATGGGATCATCTGAAGGTCTGCGTCGTGGTACTGACGTCAGCAACTCCGGCGCACCGATTTCGGTACCCGTTGGTGAAGCAACGCTCGGTCGCATTATGGATGTACTGGGCAATCCTATTGATGAAGCGGGTCCTATTGCGACTGAAGAGCGATCAGCTATTCACCGTCAGGCACCAAGCTATGCTGAACAGGCGGGTTCAACTGAACTGCTGGAGACCGGCATTAAAGTAATCGATCTACTTTGTCCGTTTGCGAAGGGCGGTAAAGTCGGTTTATTCGGCGGTGCGGGTGTAGGTAAGACCGTAAACATGATGGAATTGATTCGTAACATCGCAACCGAGCACTCTGGTTACTCGGTGTTCGCTGGTGTAGGGGAACGTACCCGAGAGGGCAACGATTTCTACCATGAAATGAAAGAATCAAATGTACTGGACAAAGTATCTCTGGTTTACGGTCAGATGAATGAGCCTCCGGGTAACAGACTGCGTGTTGCATTGACAGGTCTGACCATGGCGGAATTCTTTCGTGACGAAGGCCGTGACGTACTGATGTTTATTGATAACATTTATCGATACACACTGGCGGGAACCGAAGTATCAGCACTGTTGGGTCGTATGCCTTCTGCGGTGGGATATCAGCCTACTCTTGCAGAAGAGATGGGTGTACTTCAGGAACGAATCACATCAACAAAAACCGGTTCAATTACCTCTATCCAGGCGGTTTACGTACCGGCGGATGATTTGACCGATCCATCACCTGCGACCACGTTTGCTCACCTTGATGCTACCGTTGTACTTTCACGAAACATCGCAGAACTGGGTATTTATCCGGCAGTTGATCCTCTGGATTCAACCAGTCGTCAGCTTGATCCTCTGGTGGTTGGTGTCGAACACTATGAAACAGCACGTGATGTACAAAACACACTTCAGCGTTATAAAGAACTGAAAGACATCATCGCCATTTTGGGGATGGACGAACTTTCAGAGGAAGACAAGCTGGTCGTAGCACGTGCTCGTAAAGTGCAGCAATTTTTGTCTCAGCCATTCTTCGTTGCAGAAATTTTCACCGGCTCACCGGGCAAGTATGTCTCGCTGAAAGATACTATCGCAGGTTTCCGCGGTATTGTTGAAGGCGAATACGACCACATGCCAGAGCAAGCCTTCTACATGGTTGGCAGCATCGAAGAGGCTGTTGAAAAAGCCAAGACTATTTCTTAATTGGCTTTTCTAGAAAAGAACAGGGGTAAGGCCAATGGCTAATACCATGCAAGTAGACATCGTAAGCGCCGAAGAAGAAATCTTCTCCGGCGAGGCACAGATGTTAGTGGTCTCTGCAGAGATGGGTGATGTTGGTATTGCACCCGGACACGCACCTTTTATCTCAGGTATTAAACCTGGTGAAATCACGTTAATCACTGAAGGTGAAGAGCAGCATTTCTATGTTTCCGGCGGAATGCTTGAAGCACAGCCACATGTTGTTACTGTGCTGGCTGATACTGCAATTCGTGCGGATGATCTTGATGAGTCAGAAGCGACTCAGGCAAAGGAGCGTGCTGAAGAGTTGCTGAAAGAGAAAACCGGTACTGCTGATTATGCAGCCGCTGCGGCTGAGTTGGCCGAAGCATCTGCCAGATTAAGTGTTCTGAAGAAGATGAGGGGCAAGTAGTTACTGTACCTTCATTTCATGTTTATAAAGCCCGCATCAGCGGGCTTTTTTATATTTTATGAAAAAAGCGTAACCTTATCTGTGTCGATGATCCTGCGCGGCTCATAAATCTACCCCTGTACTTGCCCGGTCCGCTCAATTACGCCAGCGCAATAGTAAGTGAGACGGTAGCGCTGCTTCGCGTAGTTGCACATGCACTGGAATTTATGCGAGTTGTGCGGGTAAAACCCATCAGCTTCTTTCTGGCATGTGTGGTCTCTGGAATTAGGGCTTGCTGTATATTATTCTGAAAGCCATCGCTGTCATCTTGCGAGCGACCGGGACTTCACACCTCACTGGTTATTTCGCCAGTCCTCAATGATCTGTGACAACTGATCCAACCCGTCAGTGAGCGCTGCGGGCCCTGGTTGCAGAATGTTCGTGGATTTGATTTCATAGATTCGTTTATTCACGACGGCCGGGATCAATTGCCAGCCTTCACGCTCTGCAACTTGCTGCGGATGAAAACGGCGACCACACCAACTGCCGATAATAATATCCGGCGCGCGATTTATCACGCTTTGCGGACTTTCTATAATTCTGCGCTTCGCATCGGGATACACTGAAAGATCTGCAAAACAGTCCACTCCACCAGCGATCTGAATGAGTTCGCTTACCCAGCCAATGCCACTGATAATCGGGTCATACCATTCCTCGAAATAAACCACCGGGCGCTTATCGGTCTGGCCGGTTAGCTGTGAAAGATCATCCAGTTTTTGTTCGAAAGACGTGACCAGTTCCTCAGCCTTTTGTCTGGCATCTACTAAACGCCCCAGGGTTCTGATCATTTGTAAAATACCGCTAACCGAGCGCTGATTGAATACATAGACTTCTAAACCAGCGCGTATCAGTTCGGCTGCAATGTCCGCCTGCAGGTCGGAAAACGCGAGCACCAGATCTGGTTGAAGCTCAATAATCTGTTCAATTTTAGCACTGGTAAACGCGGCCACGCGGGGTTTTTCTTTGCGTGCCTGTGGTGGCCTTACCGCGTAACCGGTAATACCGACAATTCGATCCTGAGCCCCAAGAAGGTACAGAGTTTCAACGGTTTCCTCAGTTAAACAAATTATGCGCTGAGGAAAGTTCATTGAAGCATGGCCTGCTGGGGAAAACAGCTTCTTGTTGGATGACAGTATTTATGGGCATGTATCACAGTGCGATTAATTTACCAGTAAATGTGGATTTAGTTACTCATTTTGTTTCACAGACCATGAGAAAGGCTCTCAAGTAGTGAATTCAGAACCAGTGAAGCCTTCAAGAATGTGATCCAGTCTGCCGCTAGAGAGAGCCGAAGCGGGAGCAACCATCCGACTTGCAAAGTGGGGACTTTTTGGGGCCATGCCTGCGATTCCGGTTTTCTGTATGTTGGGTTTTCCGGAGACAAGGAGCAATTGTGACCGCGAAAAGAAAAGTCCTGGTGGTAGATAGTTACCAAACTAATTTGATGTTGTATCAGGAGTTACTGGAGGACAGTTATGAGTTAGAGACTGCAGAGAATGGTGATATGGCGTTGCAGATGTTTTGCGATTTCGAACCCGATATTGTGTTGCTTGGCATTATGACGCCGGGAATATCAAGCTATGAAGTTTGTGAAGAAATAAGGAAAACACCAGTACTGGGCTTGTCCACAAAGATCATCCTTGTGTCTGCGAAAATTGGGACGACAGATCGGCTGATCGGTTACGAAGCCGGGGCAGATGATTACCTGATCAGGCCTTTTGATCAAGGCGAACTCGAAGCGAAGCTTAAGATATTTTTGAAATTGAAATCAATGGAAGAAATTGATCGATTGAAACGCAGTTTGATGTCGCTGTTCAGCCATGAGACACGGACTCCTTTGAACGGCATTTTAGGACCACTGCAATTGTTATTATCTTCTAATGACGAAAACACGGCTGAAGGTCGCCTTAACTGGCTCAATATGATGGCGGACTCTGCGTATCGCTTACAAATGCTGGTTGATGAAGTACTTCTTTTATCGAACCTGCGCTCGGGACATTGTCAGCTAAATCGTGAGACTGTGGTGTCATCAGAAATACTGAACTACGTACTCTATAACGTACAAATTTTAACTATGTCGAAAGACATAAATATTCATATGGATATTGACGAGGGTACTACTTTATTCGTTGACAAGGATTTAATTTTAAAATGCCTGGTGAGTATCGTCAGTAACGCTCTTAATTTCAGTCAACGAGGTAGCACTGTTGAGCTGAGTGGTGTAGTCCGTGAGTCTGATTACGTGATTTCAGTAAAGGGGGGGGGTGAAGGAGTTGATGTAGAAGTACACAAAGAATTGATTAACAGTTTCTCTAAAGTTAATGAAGACAAGCACCTGTCCGGGCAATTCCTGAGCCTATCGATTGCAAATGAAGTTGCTAAGTTGCACCGCGGTAAAATCGAGGCAAATTTAAGTACTGAAGAAGGAACAACGCTCACAGTCAGCCTGCCACTAGCTGCCTGATGCTTTACAAATTACACAAGGACAGCTAATGAAAATTAGAAAAATTATGACGATGGCGTTTTGTGCGCTTTTTTTTACCACGGCCACAGCTGAGTCAGAGCCGCAGAAGCAGGTACTGACTTTTGGTGTGGTGCCTCAGCAGTCGGCAGGGCAACTAGCCAGAACCTGGGGACCTATCCTTAAGTATGTGAAAGAAAAAACCGGCGTATCTCTTCGCTTTGCTACGGCACCTTCGATACCTGAGTTCGAAAGGCGTATGGCTCGGGGCGAGTACGATATCAGTTATATGAATCCGTACCACTACACGGTTTTTCATGAATCACCGGGTTACGAGGCTTTTGCAAAGGCGAAGGGAAAGCGTATAAAAGGGATTGTTGTAGTTCGCAAAGACAGTCCCGTTAAAAGTATGCAACAACTTGACAGCACTACCATGGCATTTCCAGCCCCCGCAGCGTTTGCCGCCAGTGTATTACCTCGTGCTTATCTAAACCGCGAAAATATAGAAGTTGAACCGAAATATGTGTCGTCTCATGATTCAGTATATCTGTCCGTGGCGCGAGGCTTGTATCCGGCAGGTGGGGGCATTGTTAGAACTTTCAATTCGATAAATCCAACGTTAAGAGATGAGCTGAAAATTCTTTGGACGACTCAACCCTATACATCCCATGCACTGGCCGCTCACCCGCGACTTTCATCGGATGTAGTAGCACAAATACATGATGCTCTGATTGATCTCGAACACTCAGAAGAAGGTCGAGGGTATCTTAAGGCTCTTTCGTGGAAAGGTGTGGAGAGTGCTTCCGATGAACGCTGGGACGATATCAGAGATCTTGGGCTGGATCTGCTGGATATGCTTATCAACGGTACCTGATCATCTAATCGTACTCAGCAAACCGCAGAATAGCTACCCTGCATGAAGCATTGTGATTACTGATAGTAACGTTACAAGGGAAATTGAGTACTATGCGATAATTGGTTTTTCGGTAGTTGCACGTAAGTTGCATATAAGAGCCTTCCGTGTGATCCGCTGCTCGAAAAACGGCGCACCGATCATGCCCGTACCCAATCCGGGTCGGAAACGAGGGGAAACTTAAAATCTGTTACGATTTTTAGCTTTTAGAAAGGGGATGGACGCAAAAGCAGCATTCTAATCAGTTGCATAGTCAGAATTTGGCCCCAATTTGATCATTAGTTCGATGTTTCTCCGTGTATTTGACTATCGTGGTATTGCCATCCACTACAGAGGCATGTGGGTGTGCCGTTACCGGTTTCATATAGTAGAAGTCGCAGAAGGCAGACAGGATCAATGATGCTTAAAGTTGTCATACTCGCTGCAGGCAAGGGCACTCGCATGAAATCTGCGATGCCCAAAGTGCTGCATCGGGTTGCTCATAAACCGATGGTTGAACATGTCATAGACGCGGCTGGCAGTCTTGGTGCCAGTGGCACGGTACTGGTTGTTGGGCATGGTGCGGATCAGGTCATGGCAACTGTCGACCGAGAAGTTGACTACGTAGAACAAACCGAACAACTTGGTACCGGGCACGCAGTTCAGCAGGCTATGCCCATGCTTGATGCTGATGACACTGTGTTGGTGGCCTACGGGGACGTTCCCTTAACTAAACCCGAGACGCTAAAGAGTCTGATCAGTGATGTGTCTGACGGTAATCTCGCGTTGCTGACAGTGGTGATGGAAGATCCACACGGTTACGGGCGAATTGTTCGTGATAAAAACGGCAAGGTGTCGAGTATCGTCGAGCAGAAAGATGCCACCGAAGAGCAATTGCAAATTCAGGAAATCAATACTGGTATTTTGGCCGCGAAAGCGTCTGTCTTAGGGGAACTGCTCAGTCGAATCGATAACAAAAATGCCCAGGGTGAATATTATCTGACCGATATTTTTGAGCTCGCTGTCTCTCAGGGAATGACGGTGACAACGCACCACCCAACGTTTGAGTGGGAAACAGCCGGCGTAAACAGCCGTCTGCAACTTGCCGAACTGGAACGTATTTATCAGCGAAACCAGGCAGACCTGTTAATGGAAGCCGGGGTGACTTTACGCGATCCAAACCGTATCGATGTGCGCGGAAATTTAACGGTGGGTCAGGATACGACCATTGATGTGAACTGCATTTTTGAAGGGGATGTAACTATCGGCAGCAATGTGTCGGTAGGTCCCAATTGTTGTATTAGCAATGCATCAATTGCCGACGGGACCATCATTAAAGCAAACACTGTGATTGAAGAGAGCTCTGTCGGGCAAAACTGCACGCTGGGTCCATTTGCGCGCCTTCGACCCGGAGCAGAGCTTGCAGAAGATGCTCATATAGGCAATTTTGTAGAAATTAAGAAGTCGGTGATCAACAAAGGCAGCAAAGTAAATCATCTATCTTACGTTGGTGATAGCGTCGTTGGCGAGAGAGTTAACATTGGTGCTGGCACGATAACCTGCAATTACGATGGTGCAAACAAGCACCAGACTATCATTGAGGACGGGGTGTTTATTGGCTCTTGCACACAGCTGGTTGCACCTGTGGTCGTGGGTGAAAATGCTGTCATTGGCGCTGGCTCTACCATCACTAAAGCGGTAGGGGCAAATCAGCTTGCCTTTACTCGTGCCCCTGTAAAAAGCATCGATAACTGGCCTCGGCCCGTAAAAAAACAAAAATCGGAAAACTAGAAAATGTGTGGAATTATTGCAGCTTACGCACAAAGGAATGTCACACCAATCCTGCTGGAAGGGCTCCATCGTATGGAGTACCGCGGTTATGATTCAGCTGGAATTGCTGTATTGGATAAAGACTACAAAATCCATCGCACCAGAGCGTTGGGTAAAGTAGGCGTACTGGGTGAAAAGATCGCAAAGTCATCCATAGATAGTGGTATCGGGATAGCGCATACCCGTTGGGCAACCCATGGTGAACCTTCTGAAGCCAATGCGCATCCACACAATTCAAGCGATCAGTTTTCAGTGGTCCATAACGGCATCATAGAAAATCACGAGCAATTGCGCACCGAGCTGAAGTCGAACGGATATGAGTTCTCTTCGCAGACTGACACTGAAGTGATAGTGCATTTGATTCACCGCGAAGTTGAAAAGGCCGGTGATTATCTGCAGGGCGTTAAAAACAGCGTCGCATTGCTCGATGGTGCTTACGCAATCGCTATCCTCAATACCGAACTGCCGGATCGCATGGTCGCTGTTCGTAAAGGCAGTCCCTTGTTGGTTGGTTTAGGGGTGGGTGAGTATTTTCTCGCATCGGATACAGCAGCATTGATTCCGGTAACACAGGAATTTATCTATCTTGAAGATGGTGATCTGGTTGATATCTGTGAAGGTAAGCTAACGATTCTTGATGAATCCGGTGCAGAGGTTAAGCGCCCTGTAAAAACATCTACATTGTCTCTGGGTTCTGTTGACAAAGGCCCGTATAAGCACTTTATGCTGAAAGAGATTTATGAACAGCCTAATGCCGTACGCGCCACATTGCAGGACCGGATAACAGATAGCAGTCTGCTGCTAAACGGCTTTGGTGACCTCGATCCCGCGTTGCTGCGTCGTGTAGAAGCAATTCATATTGTGGCTTGTGGTACCAGTTACCACGCAGGGATGACATCAAAATACTGGTTTGAAGAATATACGGGCACGCCCTGTACGGTTGAGATCGCCAGTGAGTATCGCTATCGCACAGTCGCTGTACCGAAGAACACCTTGTATATCACCTTGTCTCAATCCGGTGAAACGGCAGATTCTCTGGCGGCGTTGGAAGACGTTAAAAACTCTGGCCAGTATCTTGGCACACTGGCGATTTGCAATGTACCTGAAAGCACGCTCACACGTGAAGCTGATGCAACTCTGCTGACCAAAGCGGGGCCGGAAATCGGTGTTGCGTCTACCAAGGCGTTTACTACTCAATTGGTTGCTCTGCAATTGGTGGCGCTCACACTGGGTAAAGCCAAAGAGACACAAACAGATGAGCAACGTGGCGAGATTATTCGTGCGCTTTACGAAAGTCCGATTACCATGGAGCGTCTGCTTGGTCTTGATCGTACCATTGAGCATTTGGCAGAAGAGTTTGTAGAGAAAGATCACGCGATATTTTTAGGTCGTGGACCTATGCACCCCATTGCACTTGAAGGTGCGTTGAAACTGAAAGAAATCTCATACATACATGCGGAAGGCTACCCCGCAGGGGAACTGAAGCATGGACCATTGGCGCTGGTAGATAATGAGGTTCCGGTGGTCGCTATAGCACCAAATGACAGCTTGCTTGAGAAATTAAAATCGAATCTCGAAGAAGTGCGTACTCGTGGTGGACAGCTGTTTGTCATTACTGAGGAAGACACGGATATAACTCCGGTAGATGGTTTAACGCTGGTGAAAATACCAGGTTGTCCCGAAGCCGTGGCACCGCTGTTGTTAACCGTACCTCTGCAACTGCTTTCATACCATGTGGCAGTAATGCGCGGTACCGATGTAGATCAGCCGAGAAACCTGGCCAAGAGTGTGACTGTTGAATAACGGCAGTAACAGGTAACTGCAACGTTCTGGTGTGACAATAAAGATGGTAACCGATCGCTGAGATCGATCACGCCAAATCGGTGCAGAAGAGGTAGGTCTGACATCCAACTCTCGGCAGTGAATCGAACCGACACTGTGATCGTCTCTGAGATAACCCTACAATCGCCCTTGCTTGGTTTGCATTCTTCCCGGCTGCAGCACGGCTAACGGGGTATCGTCGGTATGGGTTGTCTCTGCTGCCAGCACATAGAGTTGTAACGCGTCGTTTAAAAGCTGGCTACCCATGCCCCGTGCGAATCGATCGCGAGAAGTAGCCAGTTGATTCCTTGAATTGCCACACCTCCATGCACGCCTTGCCGTTCATCTCTTTGTTGACGCGCTCCGCCAACAGAGTGGCCGCGATGCCTTTTGGGTGCTTGTCAGTATTGGTGACGTGGCTGAACTTGATGACCGCTTCGTTGCGGTTTCGATTTTGCGCCCCCGGTGCGCAGCGTGGTATCGAATCCAGCATGCAAATCCGTTGATATTGTTCGGCATAACTAATCATTATTTTCGAATAAAGATTCAGGATTAATCTGTGATAACGTAGAAAGCTGGCAAAAATTTGAGTAATTGAAAGTGTTTCAAGGTTTCGTAGAGGAGAGGATCGAAGGAGACGGTGCGATGTTGTTTCTTCGCCGTGCGGGTCCTGACGACGCGACGCCTATTGTGTTGTTACACGGCTACCCGCAGACATCCGCGATGTGGCATGGTGTAGCGCCGATACTCGCTCGGTCGTATCAAGTCATATGTCCGGATTTGCGCGGCTATGGTCAGTCTGACAAACCCAAAACTGATCGCCTGCACCAGCCATACTCAAAACGTTCAATGGCCAAAGATATCGTCGCAGTTATGCGTCGTCTTGGTCATGAGCGGTTTCTTGTTGGCGCTCATGACCGTGGAGCGCGCGTCGCGCATCGCTTGGGTCTTGATCATCCTGAATTTGTCAGTGCGATGGTGCTACTGGACATCGCGCCGACGCGTGAGATGTATGCGAACACCAGCGCTGAATTCGCGCATGCCTACTGGCACTGGTTCTTCCTGACCCAACCACAGCCGCTGCCGGAAAACATGATTGGTGCCGACCCCGAAGGCTTTTGGAAGCTGAAGTGTTTCAATCAGGCGCACGGAGATAATCCATTCTCTGATGCTGCATTGGCAGAGTATCTGGCTGCCTTTGCAAAGCCTGATGCAATTCATGCAAGCTGCGAGGATTATCGCGCCGCTGCAGGCATTGATATCGAACACGATAACGCTGATAAAGGACGAAAACTTATGATGCCAGTGCTGGCGCTCTGGGCAAAGCGCGGTGTGATTGCCAAATGCTTTGATGCGCTGGACCTCTGGCGGCAACGCGCTGAGCAAGTGCAAGGAGAAGCACTTGATACAACGCATTACATGGCCGAGGAAATTCCGGAAGATATCGCTGCGCGGATGTCTGGCTTCTTTGCACACAACGCAATACACGCGGGGGTCAATCAATGAGCCAGACGTTGTACGACAAGTTAGTAGACGCACATAAGGTTTGCGATTTGCCAGATGGCGACATACTGGTCTACGTCGATCTACACATCATGAACGAATACACGAGTCCACAAGCTTTTTCGGGGCTCGCTACAAAGCAGTTGAGTGTCTGGCGACCCGAGGCACATCTGGCTGTGGTTGACCATGTAAACGCAACCAAAAGCAGTGAACCGCATGATGCAGCATCTAAACTGCTGATCGACAATCTGCAGGCAAATTGTCTCAGGCATAGTATTGCTTTTTACGGTCTGGGAGATCGGCGACAGGGTATCGAGCACGTCGTGGTGCCGGAACAAGGGTTGGCCGCACCGGGCATGCTGATCGCATGCGGAGACAGCCACACCACTACTTATGGTGCTTTTGGGGCGCTTGGTTTTGGCATTGGCACGTCTGAAGTTGAACATGTACTGGCAACGCAAACACTACGCTATAAGCGTTTAAAGACAATGTTGGTCGAGATCGACGGTAATCTTGCTCCTGGTGTTACGGCCAAAGACATCATCATGAAAGTTGTACAGGTCATCGGCGCAGGTGGCGCCAATGGTTATGCAATAGAGTTCGCGGGCTCTGCCATCCAGGCGCAGACCATGTCTGGCCGCATGACAATCTGTAATATGGCTGTGGAACTCGGTGGTCGCGCCGCACTCATCGCGGCTGATGATAAAGCCTATCGCATGGCGGCCGGAAGGGCACACAGCGAACTACTATGCTTTAACAGTAAAGGTTGGGTGTCAGATCCCGGTGCAGTTTTTGACTCCACCTTAAAAATAGATGCCAGTGAAATTGCACCGCTGGTCAGCTGGGGCACCAGTCCGGATCAGACTGTGCCGATTGACGGCCACGTTCCGCAGGTCAGATCTCAGTCTACACCCAAAGCCAAAGCGACAATGGAACGCGCCCTGGACTACATGGGTCTGACGCACGGACAATCGATGCGAGACATTTTCATCGACCGTGCCTTCATCGGTTCCTGCACCAACGGCAGGATCGAGGATTTGCGCGCAGCGGCACAAGTTCTTAAAGGTCGCAAGGTCGCACCGGGTGTCAACGCCGTGGTCGTTCCGGGCTCAGCCATTACCAGGCTACAGGCTGAAACCGAAGGACTGGACAAGGTATTTACCGAGGCCGGTTTCGAGTGGCGTCCGGAAAGTGGTTGTTCGATGTGTCTGGCTATGAATGATGATATCGCCATGGATGGAGAGCGAGTCGCATCCTCGACCAACCGCAATTTCGAAGGCCGGCAAGGGCGGGGTGCGCGCACCCATTTGATGAGTCCTGCCATGGTCGCGGCCGCCGCTATAGCAGGTCGCTTGGCCGACGTGCGCGACTACCCGCTGGAGACTCTGTAGATGCCAAAAACAGTGTCAGGGCTGGCTGCACCGCTACCGCTTTCCAATGTCGATACCGACGTCATTATGCCCAAGCGTTTTTTGATTACGATTACCCGCGAAGGATTGGCTGATGGCACTTTTGCCGACCTTCGTTTTGACGAAGCAGGCAAACGCCGCCCCGACTTTGTTCTTAACCAGACTCCATGGATGCGGGCAACGATCTTGATTGTGGGTGACAATTTCGGTTGTGGCTCCAGCCGCGAACATGCAGTCGGGGTATGCGACAGCTGGGCATAGAGGCCTGTATTGGAACAAGCTTTGCCGGAATTTTTTTCGACAATGCGCGCAAGAACGGACTGGCCTTACCGGTCGTCACGGCAGAGGACAGGGATACGCTAATGCAACTGGCTGAAAGTAAAAACGGCGGCGACATCACGATAGATATCGAACATCGCAGGATAACAGCCGGCGACATCACCTTGCCTTTCCAAATGGATGATGCGACCCAGGCTGCGTTGATCCGTGGCGGCGATGAGACGCTGGACACGCTGGAGTATGCCGATGCCATTCGTGCCTTCGAGCACAGCTTAGGTAAACGTATGCAGGTCAGCGTTATCAAATGACCTATCAAGTGATAATGGGGCGCAACTGAATTGGACATCAGGCAACTGGAATGTTTCGTTGCCGTCGCTGAGGAGCTT
>CAZNOB010000001.1:46852-51695 GCA_964574535.1 uncultured Granulosicoccaceae bacterium
TTTGCATTATTGAACGTGGTTATAATAACGTGATGAAGAAATCCCCACTGTTTCGATCGGTACTTTATCTTCCCGCCAGCAATGCGCGCGCGATTGAAAAATCCCGCACTATTAATGCTGACACCCTTATTTTTGATCTTGAAGACTCGGTTGCTCCGAACGACCGGGCTGCGGCTCGTTTGCAGTTGCTCGAGGCCTTTGCGCGTGACGGTTTCGGTGATAGTCGAACTGTAGTTCGAGTTAACTCGATTGGTAGTGAAGATTATCTCGACGATATACGCACAGTTGCTGAATGTAGTCCGCACGGAATCTTATTACCTAAAGTATCTTCAGCGACAGAGGTTGAAACATTTCAACGCGATTCAATTATCCATGGTTTGAAGGAATCGATTCAAAGTTGGTTCATGATCGAATCAAGTGGCGGTGTTATCGAGTTGCCGGCGATTATAAAGGCAGGGTTGCGCTGTCGTTTATCTTTGCAGTGTCTGGTCGTTGGACACAATGACCTTGCGAAAGATACCGGTGTTTCATTGATTGATAACCGATGTTTTTTAATCCCCTGGTTGATGCAGATAATTCTGTATGCAAAGCACCATCGTCTTGAGGTACTGGATAGTGTGTGGAATGATTTTAAAAACCTGGACGGATTTCGTCTGGAAGCGCTTCAAGCCAGGGCCATGGGGTTCTCTGGTAAAACCCTGATTCATCCCACACAAGTTGGTATTGCCAACGAAATATTTCTGCCAGATCAACAGGAAATATTGCAGGCAAAAAAGATTATTGCTGCTTTTAACTTACCCGAAAACAAGGATGCCGCGGTGATTAATCTGGACGGGGAAATGATTGAGAGGCTACACTTGAATAAAGCGACAGACATGTTATCGCGCTATGATATTGACTTCTGACTGTCAATCCCCTGGCTGCTTTTTAGCGTGTAAATCAGCGATAGCCCGCTTGCCATTTTTGATCAGATTTTAAAAGTTTGACGGCAGAATTCAGCGTCATATTCACTTAATTCACGACTATGCTTTAACCGGTGAATTTAATATGAGACTGATGATGAATACCCGCACTTCCACCTCAATATCTTTTTATTGGCTGAAAATTCAAATACTCGTTGCCTGCCTGGCACTTTCATTGGTTCAGGTGCTTTTCTAACCCGGATTTTTATGAGTAAAAAAGCGATTGTTCTTTTAAGTGGCGGACTCGATTCCACGACGGTTGCTGCCATTGTCAAATCGCAGGGGTATGAAATCTGTGCGCTTTCCTTTCGCTATGGTCAACGACACCAGGGTGAGTTAGCCGCCGCGGAATCGGTAGCTCGGGAATTCGGTATCGACAAGCACGTGATTGCTGACATTGATCTCCGCCTGTTCGGCGGCTCTGCATTAACTGCGGATATCGATGTTCCAAAAGATCATGATCAGGGTCAAAACGACGTAGCCCCGATCACCTACGTACCGGCCAGAAATACGATCTTTTTGTCTTTCGCCCTGGCCTGGGCCGAGGTGCTCAAATGCCACGATATTTATATCGGTGTTAACGCAGTTGATTACTCCGGCTATCCTGACTGTCGTCCGGAATTTATTCAGTCATTCCAAACCATGGCCAATCTGGGCACCGTTATCGGAACAGAGACTGACCAGAAGATCATCATTCACGCACCACTGATGTCGATGAGCAAGGCAGACATTATTACCGTCGGCATCCAGCATGGCGTGGACTATGGGCTCACCACCAGCTGCTATGATCCAGCAGACAACGGTGCACCGTGCGAGCAATGTGATGCTTGCTTGTTGAGAGCACAGGGATTTAGGGATGCAGGGGTGAAGGATCCGCAATTAGCCTTGTTTAGAGGCTGAGTAAGACAAGTGCTTAAGTACCAGCAGTACACCGCTTAAGGTGTAGTAGCCCGAACTGTGCCCATGGCTTATTAAATCTGTCATGTTTCGCTGCAGCGCATGGTTTGAAGACTGATCACTGCGGCAGCCATTTTCTGATTTAATCAAGTGGCTGTTGATTGAATTTAACGTGCGATGCAGGTATTCGATTGCCTGCCCTTCAGTAGCGCTGATCAGATGGGCCAGACTGATTTGGCTGGTTCTGTCTGTGGCGTGCCGCCTAATCCATTTTTTTAGCGGCTCAGCGAGATAATGCACATCAAAATGTATTGCCGCCATCAGTACCCCCAGCAAAATGTCATCTCCGGCTGGGGTCAAACCATCACCACAGCCAAGCAGGCCAATGAGCTCAGACGGGATAACATAGTTTTCAGACTTGCCAGCTGACAGCAGGCTATGTTCAAACAGGGACAGGTGGTCGTGGAGTTGGCGTTGAGCAAGTGTATTGGTGATACCTGTCTGTACATTGGTGATACTGCTATATCCCCTTAGTACGGTTTCTACCTGTTTAATACAGTCTTCATAGATAGGTGAATGAGGGAGGGCGGGTTTATCAGGTATTGTCCAGACAGATGCGTTGTTGCCATGGCAGTGATAATACTGGCCTAGCACCAGCGTCTTATTTTGATAGCGCCAGCGTTCACCGATACTCAGACCTGATAGCCGGGGTAAACTGGTGCGGATATTAATGGGTCCGTTAACCAGAGACTCTAAACCCAGGCAACAAAGCGATTCGCCACTTCTAAGATAAATAGTTTTGCTAAATACCGCAGCAATATCACCCTGATTAAAACCTAAAAAATCATGTGCCGGTTGTCCATACTCAAGTATGTCAGCGCTAATCAATATGGTGTGCTAACTGAGACGCTTCTGATCAGGACAGCTGATTGATGATTTCGGCAGCAAGTTCTGCCGCAGCCACGTTGCAGTTGCAAACCGTAATGCCACTAACGGTTAATGCAGCACGTTGTTGATGCAGATCTTGTGGATCATACTCTGTGCCACAGACGGATGCGATAACAACGGGTTTATCTTTGATATTAGTGACTTTTTGCATAGTCTCTACCACTGCTTCTGAAGGGTTGCTGTGGGCTCCATAGCCTAAAACCACATCCAGTAAGATCACCGCAACGTGTGGATCAGCCAGTGCATTTTCCAGTTCGCCAACACGCACCAGTGGTTCCATCATCGGATGTGGTCTGCCAACAGTGTATTCGTCAGCACCCAGATCAATAATTCGGTGAGTCGTATTGTTGTCTTCCTGCAGTCCCTGTAATCCCGGTGCAGGTGCATTGGATGTGGTTTCTACCGCAGCGCGCTTGAGGACCAGTTGTGATTCGGTACAGAGAGTGCCGCCCGTATACAGGCCCACCAGAAGTTTACGTGATGCAGTGATATCACTGATCAGTTCTTTGGCCAGTTGTGTATTATCCTGGCGGTTCATGGTTTCACTGGTGGCAAGTTCTGCGGCATGGCGCAAGTCGCTTGCGTGTTGAATACCTGTGGCAAGCGCGTTGCTGGCCTGATCAAATACACAGGCAATCACAGGTTTCCCGCAATTGGCCAGCTTGTCGAACACCAGTTTGGCCGTGTCTGGCCCCGGTGGTTTTGAAATCATCACGATCTGGTCGACGTTTTCATCAGCGGCCAGCAGATCTATGGCGGTCAGGGCTGAGATTCCACCAATAGCGTCGCTGAGGTCGCGACCACCCACTCCAATGCCGTGGATGAGTTTTCCCCCAAGTCGGGTTAGTAATACGGCAAATTCCTGTAGCCCGGTACCGGATGCTGCTATTGCTGCGGTGCGTAGTGTCTCGTTAGAAGTAGTTGTATCTGGTGCCAGCGCGTTGGCGAATGCGAGCGGAACCCGATTGATATATGCGGTACCGCAGTCCGGACCCATGACAATCAGGTCTTTTTGGCTAGCGAGTTTTTTTAGAGATGACTCTTGTTCAATACTGACATTGTCACTGAAGATCATGACACTCAGACCCAGGTCCAGTGCGCTGCGTGCTTCGCGTGCGGCATAGCTTCCCGGTGTTGAAATTAGGGCCAGATTGGAATCAGGGCTGGTTGCCAGGCTTCCACGCAAGGTTCGGGCTCGCGCTTCGCTGCTATTCGATTTTAGAGCGCCACCTTCCAGTGATTTATTGGCATGTGCCAGCGCACGATTCGCGCTCGATTTACCATCGGCACGCAAGGCAATTACCAGATCATTGGGGCTGGCAGAATCACCGGTGGAATTCAGCACACCGGCATCCTGCATGATTTGCAGGTTGGATGGTGTGCCAATCATCAATACGGCTTCTTCGATACCACCCATGGCTGAAATTTCAGCGGACAGTCGCATCAGGGCCACGGAATCGAGGTAAAAGCCTTTTCGCACTTCGTTAACGATCGTACTCATAATGCGCAACTCACGAGGAAGATAACCTTTCAGATAGTGCGATACAGGCTTTTTCAAAACAGGCCAGAGGCGCGTTCACGACACCGGCACCTACCTGACCGATTCCCGGCTCGCGATGCGCAATGCCCGTGTTGATGGTCGGGGTGATCCCACTGTTGACAACTTTTCGTATATCAATTCCCGACGGAACGCCTGCAAAATCCAGTGCGGGGATGGTCCATTCCGGGTTACGTGAAAAGGTTATTTCAGCCATTGAGTTGGTATAAGCCATCGCATCTGCGGCGCCACCAGCGCCCACAAACCCCGCTACCGCCGGAGATGCCGCCATCGCAAAACCACCCAGGCCAATAGTTTCGACAATGGTTGAATCACCCATATCCGGGTTTGCATCTTTTTCATTGAAGCCTGGAAAATATAGGCCGCGTGGCATTTCTACCGGCGCGGTAAACCACTCATCACCGCAGCCGCTGACGCGGATACCAAAATCAGTTCCATTGCGTGACATGGCCGTGACAATAGATGAGCCACCGATATT
>CAZNOB010000001.1:51795-185358 GCA_964574535.1 uncultured Granulosicoccaceae bacterium
CAAAATCAGTTCCATTGCGTGACATGGCCGTGACAATAGATGAGCCACCGATATTGCGCACAGGGTCTGTGATTGCCTTTCCCATTGCCATCGCTATGTTTAGAAAGAACTGATCGTTACCAGCAATAAACTTCAGTACTTCATGAGCGGTTTCTGGTTCCGCGACACGCGCCATGGTTGGGGCCAGTTCGCGCAGGATCAGGCTGGTGCAGGCAACATTTCTCTGATGCATTTCATCACCCATGGATAAGCCACGGGCAATAATGTTCTTAAGTCCAATGCCATCGCAGGCTAGCAGAGTGTCTGCTAAAAGTGGACCGAGTGTCGACTCCAGCCAGCGCAGGCGATCGAGTACGGAATCATCGTTGCCACCAAAGCGCATAACTTTGCCCAGGCCTTCATTGATGGCGCAGTAACTTTTATTGCCGAAGGTCTTGTTTTCAACCACCATCAAAGGCATCGACCGGGATGTCATACCGGTCATCGGGCCAACAGCCCCGTGATGATGATTTGGTTCAAACTCTATTTTGCCGCTGGCAGCCAGCTTTTCTGCTGCCTGCAGATTTTTTGCCCAGCCTTCCAGTACTATCACGCCGCAAATTGCGCCTTGCATCGGGCCGCACATGTTTTCCCAATCAACCGGAGGGCCGGCGTGCAAAATTTTATGTTCGCCCAGCCCTTCTATGACATCGGCTGCCAGCTGTACGTCGATAAGTACGGGGTCGGCAGTGTGCATTTTAGTGAGGGCCTGATCGTTTGCGGCATCGATCAGTTTATCCACACTGCCAGTGCTCAGTGACTCGGCTGAGGCCAGAACATTCAGATCTTTTGAGGCCGGAGGCCGCCAGTCAACCGCGGTTGCCGGGTGGCCCTGATGGTTGAGATCATCAATGAAACCTTGCAAACCCACTCCGATAACACGGGGTCCGTTTTTAATGAGATCGCTGGCAGACATAAATGACCTGAGTTAAGCCGGTAAGGCGGTGGGTGTCAGAGAAGAATGATCGGTATTATTGTATACCGCCAGAGCAGCATCTACCCCGGCACCTGCCGTTGTGTTGTGACCGTTTCGCCGCAGGGTCATTTCGAGCGCCGACAGGCAGGCAAGCACATTATCTTTGCGACAGCCGAAACCCATCGTGCCGATACGCCATATTCTACCGTGCAGCGGACCAAATGAGGTGCCAATCTCAATACCGAAATCATTTAGTATTTCGCTGCGGACTTTATCGCCTTCTACGGTTTTTGGTATGTAGACCCCGGTGACATTCGGCATTTTATTGTCCAGATCGCCAAATACTTCAAGGTCCATAGCTTTGAGTCCATTGACCAATGCTGTGCTGGTCTGCGCATGACGCTGGAAACGATTCTGCCAGCCTTCCTTTAGTACAATGCGGGCACACTCGCGTGCAGCGTACAGCATTGAGGTGGCCTCAGTGTGATGGTTGAGACGGGCTTCACTCCAGTAATCCATGATCATCGAGAGATCAAAGTAGTTTGACTGAATCATCTCACCATCTGCAGCCTGATAGTCATCGGGCCTGATGCCTTCTTCGATGTGTTTTCGAGATCGAACCAGTTCGGCCACCCGTTCATTAATCGTGATGGGGGCAATTCCCGGTGGTCCTGACAAACATTTTTGCAACCCTGCTGTCACCCCGTCAATTTGCCAGTCGTCGGTATCAAGTGGCATACCGGTGATTGATGCAGTGGCGTCAACGCAAATGAGGACATCGTGGGCGCGGCAAATTTTACCGATTTCATTCAATGGTTGCGCCATCGTTGTCGAGGTATCGCCTTGTACGCAGGCAACTACTTTTGGCTGGTGTTGCTTAACAGCATCTTCAATTTGCTGCGGGTCGAATACCGTCCCCCATTCAGTTTCAATGGTGATCACTTTTGCGTGGCAGCGGGTGGCAATCTCGGACAACAGGTGGCCGAAACGTCCGAACACAGGGACCAGTATTTTATCTCCCGGGCTCAAAACCGATACCATCAATGATTCAATTCCCGCACGTGCGGTGCCATCAATCAGCATGGTCCATTGGTTTTTGGTGCAAAAAATCCCTCGATAAAGAGACATCACCTCATTCATATACTCCGTAAAATGTGGATCAAACTGACCCAGCATGGGCATAGACATCGCGTTTAGGACTCGCGGATCAACTTCTACCGGACCCGGGCCCATCAAGCGTCGCACTGGAGGATTTAAATCGTCATAAAGATTATGCATAAGACTTTGCCTGGTGAGCCCGCTATCAATGAACGCATCGTTAGTCGCGCATCATAATATAGAAGTGCCGTTTGTTTGAACTGTAAGTGGATTATCTAAACCACTGGTCGATATATATTGCGGCAGCGATGTGTTCTGACGCGTGGCCCGGAGGAGTGTCTTGCAACCAGCAGGACCGCCAGCGGCACAGCGACAGAGTTAGCGTTTAATCTGGGTGCCCGCAGATCCTGCCAGAGCCGCGACCGCATCATCAAGATGCGCAATGATGGCGCGTTGCCCGCCGCCATGTAAAAATCCGATCGCCGCTTCAACCTTGGGTCCCATGCTGCCTTCCGCAAATTCACCACTCGACTGCAGTTTTTCCATTTCAGCCAATGATACGTCTGCTAAAGCCTGTTGGTTTTCCTGCCCGAAATTAAGGTAAACCTTATCAACGGCGGTGAGAATCATCAGCGTCTCAATATCCAGCACATTGGCCATATGCGCAGAGCTCAGATCTTTGTCGATTACTGCTTCCACACCATGGCGAGTGCCATCCGGATTGCGCACAACCGGAATACCACCTCCGCCACCGGCAATCACCACCGCACCACTTTGTGCAATGGTTTCAATTAGCGAGATATCAACAATGTGCTTTGGCTTGGGAGAAGGCACCACATAACGCCAGCCACGCCCTGAGTCTTCACGCATTGTCCAGCCAAGTTTGTCTTCGATGTCGCGGGCATCCGTCTCGCAGTAAAACGATCCCACCGGTTTCGTCGGGTTGTTGAAAGCGGGATCATCCGGATCGACTTCTACCTGGGTCAGCAAACACACTACATGACGCGAGTTACCCACATTGCGTAGTGCGTTCTCGAGGTTTTGCATCATTAAATAGGCAATGCCCCCCTGACTGTGCGCCACACAAACATCCATACTCATTGGCGGGATGGTGTCGCGAGTGAGAATCTGGCGCATCAGAATTTTACCTACCACTGGTCCGTTTCCGTGAGTGATCACCAGCTCGTTGTCCTGTTCAAGGATCGGTAGCAGGGCGTTACCGGTTTTTACGGCAAATTCGATTTGCTGCTCTACCGTACCCGGGCGTCGTGTAGGGTGAATCGCGTTGCCACCTACTGCAATCAGAATGCGTTCTTTAGAGGGCATATCCGGCGTGTTATTTTTACTGACCATGTGTTAAGTCTAGCCTACGTTATTTATCAGGCGACAGGGATAATGATGCTTGCAAGGTAAACTGAAAACGTCGAAACCATTGATTAGGCGTGCGGATCAAATTTTGTCAGCAGGTTCATCAGAACTTCTGCGCTGGCAGCTGCATCTTCTGCAGTGATGCTTTCATCCGGATGGTGGCTTAGTCCGTCTTTGCAGCGCACAAATAACATGGCGATCCGCGTCAGGCTGGCCAATGCCATTGCATCGTGCCCGGCACCACTTGGCAGCGAATGCAGTCGATAACCGGTATCTTGTATCGCCCTGGCAAGCTGACCACTTAACCAGCTATCGCAAGTCTGGCTGTCCGCCTGGTAGGTTCGCAGCGGATTGATGGCAATTTGACGGCGTTTAGCAATACTTTCCAGTGCGCTGACTATTTGTGTCTCGGCAACATCCCGGGTTTGGTCTTTACTGGAGCGCAGATCGAGTGAAAAATTAACCTGACCTGCAATCACGTTGCCCGCACCAGGCAATGCTTCGATCATTCCTACCGTACCGACGACATCGGGCAGCCTGGTACAAATATCCTCAATCGCCAGAATACAGTCAGCAGCGCCGGTTAATGCATCCTGACGCAGGTCCATGGGAACGGTACCCGCGTGACCGGCTTTGCCCGTGACTTCAATTTGATAGCGGGATGCACCGGAAATCGCTGTCACTATTCCTATCGGTAAATCTTCGCGCTCAAGCACTGGTCCCTGTTCAATATGAATTTCTATAAAGCCGATAAATTCATTGCTGTTGCGTCGGGCAGTGCTCAGCTGGTCGGGGTTTTGCCCGAATTCCCGCAGGGCACTGGCCATGCTGACACCTGAGGCATCACATTCTTGCAGCACCTTTTCATCCAGGGTTCCGGCAATCGCCCTCGAGCCGAGGAGTGTCGATGGAAAACGCACTCCTTCTTCATCGCAAAAGCCGACTATCTCTATCGCAAATGGGAGTCTCTTATGCTGCTTGTGCAATATCTCTACACATACGATGGGTAACACTACCCCCAACATGCCATCAAAACGACCACCATTGCGAACGGTATCCAGATGTGAGCCTATCAACAGCGCCGGCCCTTCATCGGTGCCTTCATAATGGCCAATGATATTACCAATGGCGTCTGTGTGAACCTTCATACCTGCCGCCGTCATCCAATCGCCAACCAGGTTATTTGCTTGCTGATGTTGTTTACTGAAGGAAACACGAGTGAGGTGATCCGGGCTTTCGGAAATTGCCGCCAGAGCATCGATGCAGCTCATGATACGCGATGCGATATCGGCGTTTGGCGTGGGCTTATTCATTTAGATTCAGTATTCTTCGGTGATAAGGAAGTGAGGGTTTACACACTAAAAAGGCTAGCAGTCTGTGCAAACTGTCAGCTGATGAGAACATAATAGTCTGAATTCTTATTGATTACTCAATTGATCTTTATAGCTGTTTATTCCGTAGCCGGAACGCCAGATGCCAAGCCGCTGCTTGCGAGCTTTCCGGCTTTACATTATTGGCAGTTAGAGAGTAAAGGCGCAGCGCTATAATGGACCGTCTGGTGACTTCTTTCTGTTGCCACTGGACTTCTGGCACACCCTGACGGGTACTAGTGGCGTAATTTCAAAGTGCCTGAATGGCAACACTATTTATTACCGCCCTGCGGATTTTCAATATGATCGAAATCCACCAGGTTCCATGGCTGATTCCTGTTGCGAAAAATTCTTTTGCGCTTTTCGGGATAATCACCAACGTCATGATCAAGGCGTTGACCCACCACGATACATTTTAGCGTTGTGGTGCCGGTGTTAGTGAGTTTATGTGCATCGCCACCAGTACGGTAACCGATAAAATCACCGGCACTCACCTGTGTTTTTGAGCTACCAATTAGTGATTCGGCTGTGCCCTCAAGTATGTAAACGCACTCCTCTTCAAAGTAGTGTACGTGAAACTCAGTGGACTCATGACCGGGTTCCACTTCAATGATATGAAAACCAATATTGTTCAGTCCGGTTAAATCACCAAGTGATTTATTCAGGCGTTTTGCATTTTGGTTCAGAAAATGGGTTTTATCGGTTCCCTTAAGAGACTCAATTTCGTTTTTCGTCATTATGTACTTGTCCATCGATGATCCTCAGTTTACCCGTTATTTTTAGCGAATTATTGCTGCGGCTGTAATGAACAGCTGTGAAAGAATACCTTGCTGCTTGTCCACCACGAAATATAAACGAAGTTCCCGGGTTAAATGTATTTCTGATAAAGCATGACGTGGTCACTAAACCACATCTATTGCCCGCAAATGAAGATGAATGTGGTGGCAGCCTCCCATTGTGAAGTGTTTGAGGGTCTGTTTAGGAGCAAACTGGCGAATTGGCGCGCCATAGAAGCTGATTGGCCGGAGAATCTTACCTTTCCTGTGTCAAGGAAATGGTTGTCAGTCGAGTGGCACTCTGTTGTTTTGGATCTCTTTACTGAACCGCTAAACAAGACGGGTGCTGACTTCGGGGGATTATGCGCTAGAGCCTCAGGTATCACGCTAGAAATCAGGAATCTTCGAGTCGAAAATAGATGGCAAAAATAATGTATTGATAATCATTCGCATTAACATTATCATTAGTTTTAATTATTCAGTCACAGTTGAAAGGATTTCCCATGAAAAAAGCCCTTGCCGGAATATTTGTCGCCTGCCTGACTGCGGGTTCCCTGGTCTCTACAGTGAATGCGGCGGACGAGGTCAATGTATACAGCTATCGTCAGCCGTTTTTGATCAAACCGATATTTGATGCCTTCACACGTGATACCGGAATCAAAGTTAATACCGTCTTTGCGAAAAAAGGCTTGGTGGAGCGTCTCAAGCTGGAGGGAGAAAACAGTCCTGCAGATCTGATTTTTACGGTTGATATTGGTCGGCTTGATGATGCACTGAAAGCTGGAGTCACCCAATCAGTCGACAGCCCCGTACTCGATGAGAAGATTCCTGATGAGTATCGTGATCCCGATGGCCACTGGTTTGGATTGACAACCCGCGCACGAATTATTGTTGCATCAAAGGATCGAGTTGGAGCAGATGACATCACCAGCTATAAAGATTTAGCTGATAGTAAATTGCAGGGAAAAGTCTGTACCCGAAGTGGTAAACATGTGTATATGAATGCGCTGATCGCGTCAGTGATTAGCGGAAGTGGCGAAGAGGAAGCTCGTGCGTGGTTAACCGGTGTTAAAAATAACCTGGCGCGTAAGCCGCAGGGAAATGATCGGGCCCAGGTTAAAGCTATTGCTGCTGGTGAGTGTGATGTCGCTGTGATCAACAGTTACTACATGGGCAATATGATGCTAGACGAAGAACAATCAGCATGGGCAGATGCCGTGCGAGTTATTTTTCCTGATCAGGATGGTCGCGGAACCCACATGAATATTAGCGGAATGTCTTTGACCGCAAGCTCGGGCAATAAAGAGAACGCCATAAAATTAATGGAGTTTCTAGCGGGTGATATGGCTCAAAGAATGTACGCGGAACAAAACCATGAGTACCCGGTTAATCCGAAAGTATCACGGTCAGCGTTGGTTGAGTCCTGGGGTGATTTTCGCAGCGACAAAACTTCCCTGGCAGAAATAGCGACTCATCGTAAGACCGCTTCTATAATTGCAGATGAAGTGGGTTACGATCAGTAGGGCAGGAAGCCTCTGAAAACAAGCTACTCCTCATTGATTGAATTTAAGGGCGGCCTCTCCACAGGCCGCCTTTTATATTGGTGCGGCAACGAGTTTTTCAGATTTGAAGCTGTAAAAATGCGATTATGCACCATCTATTTATGGGTGAGAGAGCTATGATCGCGCTTTGGGACTTAGGTAATGTGGTTATTCGATGGGACCCTGAAGTTGTTCTTGAAATGTTTAACCTTAACTCGCAGCAAACAGATTATCTGAGAACCGGTTTACTCGGACATCAGGACTGGCTGGATCTGGATCGTGGTATTACTACTGAAGAAATCGTTGCACAGCGTATCGTAAGTGAATCTGATTTAACCTTGCATCAAGCCCTGCAGTGTTTTGCGGTGGTCAGGGAATCAATGGTTGATCTGCAAGCCAGTGTTACAATGCTGCACGCCATGAAAGCGGCCAGCATCCCTATGTATGTCCTCTCCAATATGCCCTCAAAGAATGCAGACTATCTGCGATCTCGTGACTACTTCAAGCTCTTTGAGGGGGTGGTCATATCAGGTGAAGAAAAACTATTGAAACCAGAACCGGAAATTTTTCAACTGGTTCTGGATCGTTACCATCTTAGGGCTGAAGAAGTCTATTTTATCGATGATAGCTTACCTAATATTGAAGTAGCACAGTCGCTTGGCCTGCAGGCGCAGCATTTCCATCGTACAGATCGGTGCTACGCGACGCTGCGTGAGAAATTTGGCCTGTCCTGAAAGCTGTTATTAGCGAGACGCCATAAATTCGGTTTCATCGACTTCAATAAGTACGGGTTCACAATCGTGATGCGCACGGGAAATCTCACTACAGATTTGCTGATCAGTGTTTAAGCGCTTTGCCGTAATTCCGTATGCATTAGCCACTGCGATGAAATCCGGCACAGCGAATTCAACGCCGACGGTTGAGACATTGGCGTTTTCCATGGTGGTTTTTATTTCGCGGTAGCCGCTATTGCACCAAACAATGATTGCCACCGGCAGTCCGGTATCTTTTAAAGCACCCAGTTCTCCCAGTACAAACTGAATGCCCCCGTCACCGATTAAACAAACCACTGGATCGCCATTGGCAGCAAGTGCTGCACCGGTAGCGGCAGGTAGTGCATAACCCAGTGTGCCAAAGCCGGTTGATGAGTTAAACCATTGTCGTGGTTTAGCGGTATTAAAAATCATATTGCCGCTATAGATTAACTGTGTTGAGTCACCGACGAAGATTGTATCTGGTACTTTGTCACGGATTGCTGTCAGAAGCGTGAGGTGGCGGTGCATTTCGCTGCTTAGTTCATTAGTGGCTGAGTGCATCGCTCGCGAGGTACGCTGTTTCCCTGCGGACCCGGTTTTGGCGTCTATCTGCTCGGTGAGCGCCGTCAGTGTGCCTGCAGCATCACCACACAGGCCTGCGTCGGCCTGTAAATTATTATTAATCTGCAGCGGGTCGATATCACACCGAATCATTGGAGGTTTTATCTTAAAACCATGATCTTTGTATTGATCATAATCGGTAGCCGCGAGCTCGGTTCCGACTGCCACTACGATATCGGCCTGATTGACAGCATCGCGTACGGACTGTAGTGAACAGGTTGCGGGAACTCCAAGCGGGTGTTCATGGGATAAGCAACCGCGCGCGTTGATGGTCATGTGTACTGGCGCATCCAGTTTTTCGGCCAGTTGAACCACTGCCTCACTGGCGTTCCTGGTGCCACCGCCAGCAAGAATAAAAGGTTGTTTAGCCCTGTTCAGTAACGCCGCAGCGTGTTGAATATCGTTGTGATGCGCGATACCGGCCTTTACGTTTCTGTGAAACATGCTGGTGAGGACCTGATCTGCGTTTTCTCCCAGAAGAGAGACAGGCAGTTGCAGATGCACCGGGCCGGGTCTGGCGCTGGTAAACAGGTTGAATGCACGAGCCAGAGCGTCGGGCAATTCTTTGGCCGAATTAATGGTCTGACTGAAACGGGTGATTTCGTTGCTGAGGGCCAGCTGGTTTGGCATTTCATGCAACATGCCCTGTGCCTGCGGGGTGTTAAGCGTGTCATTAATGCTGGAGATAACCAGCATGGGAATTGAGTCTGCCAGCGCCTGGCCCATCGGGGTGGTAATGTTGGTAAAACCAGGGCCGGTAATGACAAAACAAACTCCAGGCTTTTGACTGACTCTTGCGTAGCCGTCTGCCATAAATCCTGCGCCTTGTTCATGGCGCGGGGTATGGTGTTGTATTGTGCTTGCTGCCAGGCCACGGTAGAGCTCTATAGTATGAACACCGGGGATTCCGAATACGTGTTCTACCTGATAGAGCTCAAGCAGTTTTATCAGTGCAACGCCTACAGTGAGTTTAGTGTTTGCCGAAGACGCCATAAACGATTCTTTTGTTCGAGTGTTTATACATTGAAAAACTGTAGTTGGTAACGAAAGAGAATTAAGCCTCTTTCCAGTCCCCGCTATGTTTCAGTTGTTGCATTGCTTCTTCGATACTCGCACGAAGGCAGGTGACAATAAAGTCAACCTGCTCTTTGGTGATAATCAGTGGTGGAGACATCACATTAAGATTAGTAATTGGTCGAACCAGCAGGCCTTTTTTATCCGCAATATTAGAAATAATTTTACTGATATCTATGTGGTCCGGAAATTCTTCTCGCGTCTCTTTATTTGCGACAAATTCAACACACTGCATCAGTTTCATGCCACGCACTTCGCCCACTATGGCAAGATCAGTGAGGGTTTGAAGTTGTTCTGAAAAATAATCCCCCACTTCGTGGGCATGTTCAAACAGCTTTTCGTTTTCCATGATTTCAATGTTTTTTAACGCCGCTGCACATGACACGGGATGACCGGAATATGTATAACCCTGCGCAAAATATCGACCATGACCGGGTTCGCTGATAACATCATGAATTCGATCTGAATACAGCGTCGCACCCAGTGGCAAATAGCCTGAGCTGATACCTTTGGCGCAGGTAATGATGTCTGGTTGAATACCGAATACATCTTCAGAGGCAAACCAGTGCCCCAATCGACCGAAAGCGGTGACCACTTCATCAGAGACGTACAGAATATCGTGTGATTTGCACAGATCGAAAGTGCGTTTGTGATAGCCATTTGGCGGCACAATCACACCGCCTGCACCCAGAATGGGTTCGGCAAAAAATGCAGCGACTTTGTTGGCACCAATTTCCAGTATTTTTTGTTCCAGCTCATCAAGCAGAAAATCCAGATAGTCAGCTTCAGACAGTCCGTTTGAATAGCGATAATAATTCGGGCTGGACACATGGTGGATGGTATCTCTTTTATAATCGAACTCAGGCGGGTGATCCGCTTTTTTACCACCGATAGACATCGCAATATAGGTACTGCCATGATAAGAACCATCGCGCGCAATAATGTGTTTTTTATCGGTTTTACCCCGACAGTTCTGGTAGAACTGAATAAGCCGATACGCCGAGTCTATTGCCGTTGACCCACCGCAGCTAAACATGACATGGTTAAGATCACCCGGTGAGATTTCTGCCAGTTTTGCGGCAAGTTCTGCAGCCGGGGCGTTGGTCATATCGACAAACGGGCTGGCGTAAACCATTTTCCGCATTTGTTCAGTAACTGCCTGAATCACTTCTTCCCGACCCTGACCTATATTGGTACACCATAAACCACCAATTGAATCCAGATAGCGATTGCCTTCTATATCAGTTAACCATGCGCCTTCAGCTTCATACATCACCATTGCGCCTTCTTCGTGGAAGCTATCGAATAGCTGCCAGGGGTGCAGGTGGTGATCTTTGTCTTTCTGCCAGATATCCCGTGCATAGTTATTTGCAGATTCTGTATTCATCCGGCGCATCCGTAAGGTTGGGTCAATAAAAGTTGGTTTGCAGGCATTATTGTAAGCGGTAAAGGTTGCAATGCCCTACTGTCTGCGGCATTTTAAGGCATCCGCAGGAAAAAAACTGATGTGAGTCAGAAAATGACAACAGAAAGACCCGCCGCTGTACCTACGGTTCAGGTAAAAAATGATCGGGTAATAGTGACTGAATGGCGTTTCCCTGCGGGTGGCGAAACTGGCTGGCATCGCCATGGCTATGACTACGTGGTGGTTCCGCAAACCACCGGTAAATTATTGCTGGAAACCAGAGATGGTGATGTAGAAGCAGATCTAACCGCTGGTATCGCCTATTACCGTGGCGAAGGGGTAGAGCACAATGTGGTTAATACTAATGATTATGAGTTTGTGTTTGTGGAGACCGAGATTCTGTAGCCTGTTTTATTCATGCGGATTCGGCGTCCGGAGTCAATAGCGCTATACAGGCAGCCAGCTTGCCTGAGAAGCCTGGCCCGCCACGCATGATTGACCATAAATTCACTGCAAATACGATAAGTAAAGAAATAGAATCTCGTGGTGATCGACTGACACCGTAATAGCAATAAACTAATCACTATCGGTGTTTGATTTTGTTACCTTAAAGTGTTCAGCACTTTGGTTAAACAGGGTTTTATTATTTTGTGCATTATGTTCCCCGCGGTTCTGTTGATTCTTTAATAAATCAACACCGCGCCGAACCGCAGGCCTGTCTTTTATTTTTCCTCGCCATTCACTGACTCTGGGAAATTCATCCAGTGAAGCACTCAGGGGTTTAGCAATTAATACCCATGGAAACGAGATAATATCTGCAATACTGTAGTTCTGACCCAATATGTAGTCACGATCAGTGAGTCGGCGTTCAAGGACAGCCAGGTTGCGTTGATATTCTCCGAGGTAGCGGGCACGTGAGTAATCTTCACCGTCCGGTGCATAGTTAACAAAGTGGCTGAGTTGCCCGCCCATTGGTCCCTGGTTGCCGGTTTGCCAGAACAGCCACTCAAGGGCTTCTTTTTTACCGATTGCGGTGTCTGGAATAAACCGTTGCTGCTTTTCAGCCAGATAATAGAGGATCGCTCCGGATTCAAACACGGTGGTGGGAGTAACGGTTGAGTGATCGACAATCGCTGGCATTTTTGCGTTTGGACTGATGGCCAGAAACTCGGATTTAAATTGATCACCCGCGCCGATTTCAACGGGAATTGTGTTGTACTCCAAGGCTAGTTCTTCAAGCAGGATAGAGACTTTCCATCCGTTGGGAGTTGGCCAGTAGTAGAAGTCGATCATGGTTTGCTCAGTGGTTGCTGGTTGAATCAGTTGCCGGTATGGCCGCACCTGATTCTGTTAGTTCTTTGATCTGTTGTTCGGTAAATCCTGCTTGTGTCAGCACTTCAACGGTATGTTGTCCCAACGCCGGGGCCGGGGACGGAGATTCAATTGATGTGACTGAGAATTGTGCAGGTTGCTTTGCCTGACGGAGTGTTCCTGCAGATGGGTGAGTTGTTTCAAGCAGGGTTTGGTTGGCATCGATTTGTGGGTGACGGATCATCTCGCGACGTGTGAGCACTGGGGCACAGGGAACGTCCTGGCTTTCAAGGCGAGAGAGGAGTTCCCGACTCTTGAACTTCAGCAGGGCCTCCTGGGTTAGCCGGGTTCTGGCGTCTTTATTTTCCTCGCGAAGGGCTGCGGTGGTAAATCGGCTGTCCTGAAGAAAGTCCGGACGCTCCACGGCTTTGGATAAGCCCCGCCAATCCTTGTCTGCCACTACGGCAACGCTGATGTATCCATCTTTTGTTTCGTACACAAGATCGATATAGGACTGGGCGGTTTCCTGTTTTAGTTCATCGCCGACAAACGTGTGCCCGCCCATGTCAGAGCTCCAAAGAAAAAACACCACCGTATCGAGCATGGAGATATTAATATGCTGCGCAATACCGGTTTTCAGTCTCGCATAAAGTGCTGCGGTGATTGCCTGTGATGTTTGCAGGGCAGTGATTTTATCGGGCACAATGGTTCGTACCAGCCTCGGACGTTGCTGGTCAGATCCCGCTTGTACGGTTGTCAAACCGGAAACTGCCTGAATCAACGGATCGAATACCGGTTTTTGTGCGTAAGGGCCGGTAAACCCGAAACCGCAAATAGAGACAGTGATCAAATCACTGTTAATTTCCCGGAGTGTCTTCTCTCCAATGCCAATGCGCTCCGCCACACCAGGTCTGAAGTTTTGTACAAAGACGTCAGCGTCTTCAATCAGCTTGTACAGTGCGGCAAGGCCTGCGGGTTTTTTCAGGTCCAGTACAATTGATCGTTTGTTGCGGTTGTTGTTGAGGAATGACGCGGAAAATCCGCCACGCCGTGTTGCCACTTTCCGTGAATGATCACCCTGTGGGGATTCGACCTTGACGACATCGGCGCCCTGATCTGCCAGCATCATGGTGCTTAGCGGGCCTGAAATCATGGTGGTGAGATCAATTACCCTGGTACCGCTTAACGGGCCTGTCATTGCTTTTCTCTGCGGGCAAATAGCTATTCTAGCTGTTTCTGTGGTCGTTGTCGGGATTGCATTCGGCGTGAGCCGGTAACCGCTTGCGAGGGCCATCGGTGCGGGGTAATCTTGGTGGACTCTCGTTATCCTTGTAATCTATGGCAAAGCTCTACTTTTACTACTCTTCAATGAACGCAGGTAAATCTACCTCCTTATTGCAGTCGAGCTACAACTATCGTGAAAGAGGCATGCATACCATGGTGCTGGCCCCGGCCATAGATGATCGTTATGGAAACGGGGTTGTAGCTTCACGCATTGGATTGAAGACGCAGGCCTCGATATTTGCCGCAGGCGATGATCTTTACCAGCTAATTTCTCTACAGCATGGGCAGCAAGAACTCAGTTGTGTGTTGATTGACGAGGCCCAATTCCTGAGGCGTGATCAGGTGTTCCAGCTTACTGAAGTGTGTGATCGGCTTGATGTACCGGTGCTCGCTTATGGTATTCGAACCGATTTCCAGGGCGAGCCATTCGAAGGCAGTAAATACCTGTTGGCCTGGGCAGATAATTTGAAAGAGCTAAAGGCGATCTGTCACTGTGGTCGCAAAGCCACCATGGTGGTGCGTCGTGATGAGCATGGTAACGCGGTGACAGAGGGTGCACAGATCGAGATTGGTGGCAACGATCGTTATGAATCAACCTGTCGTCCACACTTTAAAGAGGCCTACTTCGGAGCTGGATAGCAGAGCGCGTTTCAATTTTTGAGTGCTTCTGCCAGCGTAATCGATGACAACCCGGGTCCCAACAGCATTTGACCAGGAGCACCCGGTGACTGGCGAGTCTGCGATGAATTGAGCCAGTGGCCCGCCAATATGTTCAATACCGGCGGGACCTGGCTTTGCTTGCTTATGTTGTCGGCAAATTCTGTTGCCACCAGGTCGCTGCAGATTGTTTCACTTCTGCACCATGGAATCGCGCCAGGTTATTGGTCGGAGCGAGTGCTTCGGAGTAAAAGAAGTCAGGAAGATCATCATCGCTGGCTGCAAATCCTGCAGCGTCATTGAATTGGTTTTCCATGTGCAGAGTTTCGATACCAATCTGTGTATAAAAATCACTTTTCAATGAAGTGCCATGTGCATCGTTAAGGGCGTTGACCATGAACTCAATTTTTGCGTTGGAAACTGATCGACCAAAAATACACAGACCCAGTGAATCGCTCGAAGCAGTAAGTACCTGGGCATCCAGACTGGCGTGCACCAGTTCATTGATATCCTTACCCTCGCATTCGTAAGTGGGTAGGTTGCCCGCTGTATGATCAGCGCCCTGGGCTGTCATCATCATGGTAAGGCCGGTGACTTCAATCACCCGTGGGTCGTAGGCACTGATGGTTTGTTTTTTAATGACCGGCACACGGTTTAGTTTATAGTGAGCACCAACTCGCGATGCACCTTGTGCCACTATCTTTCCATGGGCAGTGCCGCGTCGCAGATCATCGTCAATAATTTTTTCCATATACGCTACATCACCAAAATCGGCTTCTCCGGCATCCATTAACACACCCAGTGTACCCCCCAGTTCAATGGTATCGACACCCAGGTCATTTGCCAGCCAGTTTATTTTTGCAAGATCGTCGGGTTCACTGATACCGCAGTTAGTACCCAGTAATCCTATGGTCTCGTATTCAACGGGTGAAACAACTTCGTTGCCGTCCTTATCTGCATAGACATTGCTGCACTGGATTAAACAACCTGGCATACAGGCATGCGTGGTCTCTCCGCCACGCTCAATGTTTTGTTCACGCAGGTAGTCGCCACTGAGCTTGAACGTTTCCACCGTGGTATCAACTGCGCGGCCAGCAGTGAAATTTCTAACTGGTATTCCGCCCAGTGTATTAATCACATCAGACATCATCGCGGTGCCGGTTTTCGCGAAGTTATCAATGATCGGCTCGGCTTTTAGCAATTTATTGTATTCGCGAACTGCACCCATGAGTTTTTTACGTTCGTGAAACTGTGGCATTTTATGCAGATCAACAACGACGGCTTTCACCTTTTTGTTACCCATCACTGCGCCGACTCCGCCACGCGCACTTAATCTGGATGGTCTGAGGTCGACATCGCTGAATGCAATACCGGCTAGCAATCCTTCATACTCGCCGACGGGACCACACAATCCAATACTGCACTTTTTACCGTATTTCTCATGGAGCTTTTCTGCAGTTTCAAAGTTACCCATGCCCATATAGGGAGCGGCAGACTCAAAGGTGATCGAACCATCTTTGCAAAAGTGAATAATGGTCCAGTCATCAGAGGCGTTGTAGAGCGTGAATCCGGCCAGTTCAAGTTGTCCCAGAGCGAAGCCAAATGTACCACCGGAATTGGCCTCTTTAATCCCGCCTGTCAGAGGGCTTTTACAGCCGACACTGGTGCGATTTGCGTTTGAGAAATTGCTGCCGGCAAAAGGACCGGCGGAAAATATCAGCGGGTTTTCCGCAGACAGAGGATCAACAGTTGCCACGCCCAGCTCAAGCAATGATTTGGCAATAAAATGTCGCCCGGCGCTGATGATTTCCTCACCATGCATCTGCTGTTTTTTTATTGAATGATTGCTTAGATCAATGTGGCAATAGGTGCGCATCGGAATCTCCTTGAGGCGTGTGCGGGTTGCCGTACTTCAGGTGCGGGTGGCAAAATGCAGCAGCAAAGTTTGAGTATACTTCAATCGGCCGGGCTGCCAATGTCAATATGAGAGGGGAGTAGTCCTTAAGCCGGGTTCGGAACGCAGGGGAACCACTCTCTTCGGAAAATCTTTAGATCTTAATCGGCTCAGCGCCAGTAAAACCGTACCCCCAGCAACAGCTGCGAGTTATCGCTAATGTTGGTTCCCACAAAACCCGAAAAGCCGGTTGAAAACTCGTAGAGCGCTGCCAGATTCAGACTGAAGTCCACATCTCCGATAGTGGTTAATTCAATTGCTCCGTTGACTTCCAATGCATCGTTAATTGCATAGCGAGTACCGGCAGATATAAACAGCCCGGTGTCACTGTTGAAGTTTTCCAGTCCTGCACCAAAAACCCAGTCGGCTTGTGGGTAGGATTTCGATTGTATGTAGTAGGTGCCACCGAAGCGCAACGCACTGCCATCGCCGAACCGGTCGGTATCGATTTCACTGAAATCTACCCTGATGGCTATATTTGGCTGAATATCAGCTGAACCTGTCAGGCCGAAGCCGTCTGAGTCAAGTATCTTCAACTCAACAAAGTTGTAGTTAAAAACACTAGGGCCTTTTTTCAGAAGTTGGGCGGCGCTGTTGCCACTGGCTAAAATCAGGCAGAAGGTGCCGATAGTGGCAAGGAGTTTTCCACGGGTCAGGACGTTGAACAAAATGATCTCCGTTTTACTGGTAATAAATGCGCGGCTTGTGCGGGAAGAAGGCGCGCTCCAGTCGAAGATATTAACTCAACGCAGAGAGAGATGTCCGCTGCTGAGGATTGCAGCTTGGTGTGAATGTGTACGTGGATACACTTTCGCAAAGGTTGTGGGAATTGAGGCCTCGCACTTTATCAGGCGTCAGTGGCAAGCGATGCATCGTGGGCTGGTGATCGCAAAACATAAAAAATAAAGGCAACAAAGAGGCAAGCATACATGGGTCGGTTTCCTGTGTTAGCAAGTTGATTGTGTCATGACACTATAATGCATTTATCGTGTCATGACAATTATACTTGTCCTGAAAATCATAATTGACACGCTAGTTAACAGTCGATGGTGTGAGCTAAAAGTGATTGGTCCGCTACACTTAAATCTGAAAGCTGTTTTATACAGCCTGCGAGTCAAATTTTTGTCGATCACCTGTGATCGTTTTCAGGTAATCGATGATGCAGGAAGATATAGGAGTTTTACTCGCGAGGATGTTAAATTGTGAGGATTAGCGCCTGTAAAGTGCTTTGAGCAATAGATTTTATAGTTAGCAACAATTCGGCAGGTAAAAGACCAAGAAAATACCTGCACGTACAATAAAAACAGTATGTACAAGTTAGATTGATTCATCGACTTATTATAAGAATTCACATTATGGACCTGTGCGGGTTCATGCAATAGGCGATGATTCAGTGAACAATTACTTTGCAGCGGAGCTGACAATGCCCGATCAATCCACAGATTTCGGCCCTCGACAATGGGCTGCTTTTGTGCCCCCCGGGCGCGGTAAACAGTGGCCATGGAAAAAAGGCAATATTGGAATGTTTGCATTGGGACTGCTTGCTGTAATTGGTGCGGCAACGGCTTACTGGAGTGTGCAGCATTTTCAGGATCGGCTTGATAAAAGTGCACGTGCTGATTTAGCAACTGCCGGTGTCGAACTGGACAATCTTGAGTTTGACTGGACGTACCGAAACCTGGAGCTACGCGGAGAGGTTTCACGTGATTTAGATGATCAGCAAATTATAGAGATCCTTAGATCGACAGACGGTGGAGGTATTCGTGATATTAAATTGCAGCTGACTACTGTGCGTGAAGAGCGCGAGCCTGTCGTTGAGAAAGGTACCATTGATGTTGTTGCTACTTTATCTGACGGGCAAATTTTACTCACCGGAAGTGTTCTGACAGAAACGCAACGAACTCGCCTGTACGATGCAGCCGCGCAGGCAGTGGGTGCGCAAAACGTATTGCGTCAAATTGGTGTATCCGGTCTTCAGGAAGCGATACCTGGTGCAGACCAGCGTATTGAGAGTTTTGCCAATTCGCTAGCTGGCCTTGATCAGGCGACGGCAGCTGACGCAGCTTTATCAGCGACTGATTTGCGCTTTAATGCGACTGTCGACGATGAAAACCAGGTCGATGAATTACTTGCCCGGCGTGGTACGGCTGGCGATGTCGGTTTGGTGATCAGTGGGGATATTATCGCGAAGAAAAGTGCACCGGGTGGGGTGATGGATATTAGTGTCGTCAAAAAAGACGATCGAATTGTTTTATCCGGTGTGGTGATTAGTGATTTACATAAACAACAACTACTGGAAGCAGCAAATGCAGTGGTGGGTGAAGCGCTGGTTGATGACCAGATCACCGTTGTCAGCAATACGGACGATATCGCGGTTGCAAATGAAAGAATGGCAATTCTGTTAGATGCAGTCTCTACTTTTCCACAAACTATTGAAGCACGCGCCGCAATAAATGTAAGTGATTTTAATTTTGATGCGTTGGTTGAATATGAAGAACAAACGGCCGATCTGTATGCGATTCGTGATTCTGCTGCAAATCGCGGTTTATCCGTAGTAGGAAACATAGAGTCGCGTTTGATTTCGCTTGACCGTGAGGTTGACCTACTCCAGCAGGAACTTGATCTGCTGGCTGTTGAAATCCAGGAAAATGTGGTTTTCGAATCTTCTAAATTTGAACTGGATTTTGACGCCAAGCAGACCCTCGATAAAGTGGTTGATGCAATGAATCGGTATCAGCGTCCGGTAGTTTTGGTTGCTGGACATACTGACAGCAGCGGCGCCAGAATCGATAATGAGTTGCTTAGCCTTGAGCGTGCCAGTGCAGTGCGGGAATATCTGGAAATTAGTGGAATAGATCAACTGCGGTTAAGGTCAGTGGGTTATGGCGAAGCAGTGCCTGTTGCCACCAATGACACAGAGATTGGAAAAAAACGTAACCGCCGGGTAGAGTTTTCGGCGCGCAGATCTTTCAATGAGTAATAATATTGAATGGTTGCAAGCACACCATTGCCGATTTTGTATGAACGCTGTTTTCATTAATGATTCGTTACGGCCAGTGATTTCCGTTCGGCAGTTATTTCTTTAAGGGGAAAATTATGTTGTGGGTATTGTGGGATATATTTTTACCAATCCTGCTGGCTTTTTTAGCGGGTCTCTTTGTCGGCTGGATGTTCTGGCGCTGGCGCCGCAGCCGTATTGATGCGGAAACTCTCAGTGCTTTGCGAAGGAACACCACACGCCTGAAAAATGATGCAGAAAATCTTCGTGCCCGTAATGCAGAGTTATCGGACCGGTTGCAAACAGCCAGTGCTGGTGGTGCACCGAGAAGAACTGGCTCATCGGCTGGGAATACAGACAATGGTGAACTGGCTATTGCGAAAAAGCGAATAGACACATTGTCTTCAGAACTTAAAATATCTCGCCTTGAGGTTAACCGATTGCGCCAGGGTACTGGTACTGCGAGTAGTAAAACGAGCGGTAAATCAACAGATGATGCCTTTCAGGCGAATCGAGTCAGAGACCTGGAGGCGAGATTACAAGGAGCAAATCGTCGAATTGCTGACCTTGAACAATCTGTTCGTGGCAATGTGCCAGATCGCAGCGCAAGTGGACAGTCAACCGCAAAACTTACCGAAGCGATCGCTGATCGTGATCGAATGATTGAGACACTCAAAAAATCTTTGGCACAGTATGGTGATTCAAAAGATTTGACTACATTGTCCGCTGATCTAGTGTTGCGAGAAAACAAAATTGATGCGCTGGAATCCCTGCTCAATAACAAACAATCTCAATAGCGATGGTTAATTCGTCACAACCAGCCTTCGTGCGTTCAACCTGAAATCATTAGCCGTAATGGTGAAAAACACTCTGGTCGGTTAAAACTATCAACAAGCGAATCAGGCGGGCAAAGGAGATTGTGTGAATTTAAAACGTTTGTTGACTAGAAAAGTAGAGCAGGGTGAGCGTGTTGGGGTGGCACTGATTGGTGCCGGTAAATTCGGATCGATGTTTCTGGCTCAGGCTGCCCATCTCGATGGCATGGATGTTATTGTTATCGTTGACCTCTCGCCCGAAAACGCACGGGCAGCCTGCAAAACAGTGGGTTGGCCAGATAGCTTAATTGACCAGACTGTTTTTACTGAAGATGCGGTAGTGGCATGTTCACACGATTCGGTTGATGTAGTCATTGATGCCACTGGTAGTCCCTCTGCCGGAGTGACGCACGCATTACTCGCTTTTGACAACGGCAAACATGTGATCATGGTTAATGTAGAGGCTGACGTTCTGGCGGGGCCAGCGCTGGCATCACGTGCCCGTTCTGCAGGCGTTGTTTATTCTATGGCCTATGGTGACCAGCCGGCATTGGTTGCCGAGATGGTAGACTGGGCTCGCGCCACCGGCTTTAAGGTGGCAGCAGCTGGAAAAGGGACCAAATATCTGCCCGCTTATCATGAGGTAACCCCGGATAATGTTTGGGATCACTATGGGTTATCTGCTGAAGAGGCCGCAACAGCAGGTATGAATGCGCAGATGTTTAATTCGTTTCTCGACGGTACAAAATCATCCATAGAGATGGCGGCAATTGCCAATGCCTGTGACTTAAACGTGCCCGATGATGGTTTATTGTTTCCCCCTTGTGACATCGATAATCTGGCCAGGGTGCTATGCCCTCAGGATGCCGGTGGGGTGTTGGCGGAGTCGGGGTCAGTCGAGGTGGTATCCTGCCTCAAAAGAAATGGCCAGCCCATTGAGCATCATTTGCGTTGGGGGGTTTACGTGGTGCTGGAAGCTACTAATGACTACGCCGCAGCGTGTTTTAAACAGTACGGCTTGCAAACTGATGATAGCGGTCGATATGCGGCTCAATATAAACCATTCCATTTCATTGGCCTTGAGCTTTCAATATCAGTTCTCAGTGCTGCACTACGCGGTGAGGCTACCGGAAGCAGTGATTATTTTCGTGGTGATGCAGTGGCCGTTGCAAAACGTGATCTAAAAGCCGGAGATCATCTCGATGGCGAAGGCGGCTATACAGTTTGGGGGAAGTTGATACCTGCGAAAAAGAGTATTCTTACCGATGCCCTGCCTATTGGATTGGCGCACTCGGTTTCCCTTTGCAGGCCTGTAAGTAAGGGGCAGTTGATATCGTATGGTGATATCAACCAGTTACCTTTGAGCCAGGCACTGGAGTTGCGCCGTCAAATGACAGAGGAATTTTAGCGACGAGGAGTCGTAAAAAATAAGCGCGGCCGAGGGCAATCTCGTGGCTAAACAAAAAAGGCGTCGATATCGACGCCTTTTTTGCCATTAGCGGGTCATTTCCGCACCAACTTGTTTCTTCAGGGAAGCTGGATCTGCCCTGCCAGGAAGCTCGGTCCTGGTGTCGTGCCATCATTTTCAATCGCATTAAACCAAGCGTTGTTGCTGGTAACAATCGCCAGCTCCTCGGCACTGAATTGACCAGTGGCTCTGAACGCGATGCTCGCTCCGGTATCAATCAGTTCAACGATGACAGGACCGTTGATTGAATCCTGATGAATATTCGCAGCCGACACAGACACGGGATTTCCAACAGAATCAACGTCTGCGGGGTTCAGGTTAACGTTCAGATAGGCGCTGTAGTCGCCAGTGTTTGTATTTACATTCAGGAAGGCGGCACCGGTGGAAAACACTGTTGTATCGTTCGATACGAGTGGGGAAAAAGTGGCAATGACCGCACCGCCTGGAGGTAGCAGTTGGTCTGAACGCAACTGACCGCTGGCGCTTTCAACCTGTATGAACAGATTTCCTGATGCGAAGGCATCCTGGATGGGACCAATCTGATCAGCGGATAAACCAATTGGGAAGCTAAATCCAGAGCCGGTGTTGCTAAGCTGCAATAGTCTGCTGCCTGGATCGGTTGAAGCGGCGATACCCGTGAGTAACCAGGCGTCGGTCGCGCCAACATCTGCAGAAGGTGTCACTGTGCCGCTCAGTACAGTTCCGTCCCAGAAAAGATCGACTGTACCTTGACCGTTGCCGAGCTGCAGCGGCCCGAGAGTACCCGTAGTCGGGCCGCCGCTACCACCAGTGCCGCTGCCACCGCCAGTGCCACCGCCAGTGCCGCTGCCATCACCGCCACCAGTGCCGCTGCCATCGCCACCGCCAGTGCCGCTGCTATCACCGCCATCGGTGCCATCACCGCCATCGGTGCCATCACCACCATCGGTGCCATCACCGCCATCAATAGTAATCGCTGCTACGGCTGCGTCATCCAATCCGTCCATATTTACATCGTCGCCACCAGTTACGCTGACTTCAAACGAATCATCTATACCATTGGCAAGACCATCCGCGCCTCCAGCCTGGTCAACACCGCCAGTTTCATCGGCGTCAAAACGATCGTCGATATTATCGCCGTCTGTATCAACACCTAGTGTGGTAGTTACCTCTACGGCATCAGTAATACCGTTGCCGTTCTCATCGCCGACGATTGTGCTGTTTGTGATCGGTGCGGAATCGTCATCATCATCACTATCGCAACCGCTTAATACGGCCATGCTTATCATGGGCACCACAGCCAGCGGCAGCCATTTACGAATTATCTGTTTTGATCTAATCATAAGAGTAATCCAGGGTTGATTTGTTAGTCGAATGTTGAGGTCCACAAGCATGGGTAAAAGCTGAAGCCTTTGGTGTGCTCAAAGGTAAATTCCTGCGGATTCTTCGGAGTGCTGCAAATACGCGAAACAGGATGCAACCACTTCCAAGGATGGTACCGCATGCAAGACGGCAACGGCCATTGGTGCTATCGTGTTTTGGATTGCATATCGTTAACAACGGAAACCAAATCGCCAGCCCGTGCGGGGTGCTTGCCGATTCGAACGATACCAGCTGGAGGTTTGTTGAATGAATTCTTGGAAAGAATTGCCTGCCGTCTCCGTCTGGCAAGTTGCTGTCAGCCGGCTTGTCGATATTGGTAAAAGTGTACCTAGTCTTGTACGAATGGATTGGTGCCATCGCGCAGTTCAGTCACATTTATACGCCCGTCACCGTCTGCATCTTCATTGAAGTCAAAGTTGACATCAGTTAGTGCGATGTTGCTGGTGGTGCCGTGAGGTATGCTTGCCGTTGCAAGAGTAAGTTGGTTTGCATTTACGTCTTGTCGCAAGAAGACCGTGATACTGGCATTTGAACATTGTTGCAGAGCCCCTGAGCTTTGAAAGGAATTACCGATTCTAGTCACAGCGCGGGTTTGCCCGGCAATGGCGACAATAGCTCTGGTGAGCTCTGGGTCGGGAATAATTTCTGGCAGGGTGAAAGACACCGTGCGTGTAAATCCTGTTGGGAAAGAATCATCGACCAGGGGGTTTGTCTCTATTTCGCGCTCCGAGAGGTTATCGCAACCGTCTGCATCACGATCAAAGTTTGTCTGGTAATTATCATCGGAAAACTCGATAGTTGTATTGCTGCTGCCAATATCGCGACTGATTTCCGGATGGCTGGCGAGCTCGATCACAGCGCCATTACTTAGAGTCTCGCTAAAGCTAATGGACATCGTGACGGTTTGATTGGCGTCGATACTGATGGAAGTCTGGAAGCTCCCGTTGTCGGTTCTGGTGAGCGGAAAATCCAGATTATTTACAGTTGCCGTTGCGATAACTGCATTCGGGTTGACTGCGCGCGCATCGCGCAGTCGGGATGGTAACGAGAGACTGAGTTCACCGTTGCTGAGTTGGCCATTCAGTTTACTGCCGGTATGGCTGTCACACGCACTAATCAGGCTAAGGACAGGGACACAAATCATCGCTAAAAATTGGCTTCGGCGATGATTCCAGCCACACTGCGACGCTGAGCCAGCGGTGGTGGCGGGGCGGAATTGATAGAAAACTGTTTTAATCACAGGAGCAAACACGCCAGAGGTTCCGGTGGCGAAAATGATAGGCTAACACATTGGGGCGTTGCTAGTTGCTATGCGGCTGATATTGCGAACGATTTTGCATTGTAATGCAATTGGACGAAAAAATGGTTGATTCAGATAAGAAACACTCACTGCAGATCGAGCGGGCCTACAACACGCAGGATAAGATCTCACATTATGCTGAATGGGCGCCCAGCTACGAGGCAGATTTGGAACGCTCCGGTTATCAGGCACCGGCCCATGCTGTCGCTTTGATGAAAAAGCTTGTGCCAGTCACAGCGCAGATAATTGAATTTGGTTGTGGTAGCGGTTTGGTTGGCAGACAACTTGCGGATACCGGTTATCAGCGAATAGTGGGTGTTGATGTCAGTCCCGAAATGCTGAAGTTGGCGGCTAATGGCCAACCTTATCAGTCGCTGCGCGAACATGATCTGACAAAACCACTGCTCGATGATATTCGCTACGAGGCGGGTATTTGTGTAGGTGTCTGTGCATTTGGGCCGCTAATGGCGGATCATATTGTACATATGACGTCGGTGTTGATTGAAAATGCACCGCTGCTGCTGACAGTGAACGGTCGAGCATGGTCGGAGTTGGACTGGCCTGAAAAGCTGGACGATGCACAACAAAGGTACGGCTTTACTATCGAGTACATCAATACCATTCCATACCTCACAGAAGAAAATATAGATGGCAAATTGCTTGTCATCAGAAACCATGCAATAGAAAGTGAATTATATGTCCAAAAGTAGTAATTCTGCTGCGCAGTGTTTATATAACTGGGCGCTGTGCATAGCAATGCTGGCTACTTTGGCTACTTTGGCTGCGTGTGGCGGTAACAGTGCGGCAAATGATAACGCCAATGGCAGCACAGAGAATAGTCTGCTGCCGGGTAATTCGCTGGTAGCGATTACAACAGCAACACTTGCAAGCAGGCAAGCGTTGGTTGATCACATGGAAGATCGATATCTGTGGTATCAGGATTTACCTGCGCTGGATATTTCGCTGAGTAAATACGCAGACCTTAGAGTGTTGCTGGATGATCTTAGAAAGCAACCTGAAGATCGTTTTAGTGTGTTGATTGATACTGCTGCGCAACAGCAACGAATTGAAGGTGGAGTATCCGGAAGTTACGGGTTGCGTTTCACGGAACGCACCACAGGTGATGCGCAAACCAATGAAGGCATTGATATTCGTATTGCCGGAGTTAACGATTTTGGCTCAGTTGCGTTGGCGGGAATACAGCGTGGGGATCGCATCATTGGAGCAGAGGGAAAATCGATTGAAGAACTCGGGCTGGATGGTTTTCGCGAAATATTTACAGAGCCCGGGCTGGGGGTTGAACGCAGTTTGCAGATAAGACACCCTGATGGCTCAGAGCAAAATTACACAATCCGCCGTACAGAGCATCCCTTAAATCCCGTGAGGAAACAGGCGATATTCACTGACCCTGATACGGGTCGGCGCGTGGGTTACGTGCTGGTAGAAGAATTTATTCGTTTGACCTCTGAGCAGCTTGAGACGTTTCGCGCTGACTATGCGAGCCTGGGTCTTGATGACCTTATAATTGATTTACGCTACAACGGCGGAGGTCTGGTTTCTGCCTCAAGGGATTTGGCGAGTTCGGTATATGGTCAGGGACAAGTCGATGATATCTATACCACGCTGCAGAGAAATGATAAGCATACGAATGAAAATTTCACGTTTCATTTTCGCCAGTTTGATAATGCTTTTATGTCATTAGAACGGGTTTTTATTTTAACAACTCGATCTACCTGCTCTGCCTCGGAAGAAGTGATCAACGGCCTTAAACCATTTATGGACGTGATAACCATCGGCGATGTCACCTGTGGTAAACCTTATGCTTCAAGATCGTATGATTTGATCGCTGATCTTGTCAGCGCCAATGTTCTTGATTCGCGGAGTGTCAATGCTTTGGGTGAAGGTGATTTTTTTGAGGGCATTACCCCCACATGCCTGGCGGCTGATGATCCGATCTTGCCCTACAATGACCCCCGGGAGTCATTGGTGAGCGTTGCATTACATTACGCTGAATTCAACGAGTGTCCGATAGCGGAGCAATTGCGACAGGTGTCGGGCTTTAGGAATCCATCGGGAAATTATTCAATGCCTATCACAGATGAAGAACGATCCCAGGGTGCTATATTACCGTAAGGGGCTAAAGCATTTGGGGGAGGCAACATTCTTTGTTTGTTTGCTAAGGGAATCCAGAGTTGCCGCGAACTTTCGGGCCTTTTTTATTAGTGCGGTATTTTGCCGAGTGGTCTGCAGTTGCAGAAATTCAGTTAGAAAATTCTGCCACAATGTTGCGCTTTGTTGCCACTCACTTGGGTAGTTGTCCTGGGTTAACGTCCATAGCGAATGTAAATGTGCATTCATTGCGGGGACAAAATTACTATTGGTCGAGTTTCTGTTTTCCAGCAGCTGATTGAATTTTGCTATCCACTGCTGGTGCAGATAATAGCGCTGACTCCCCAGGCTTATCTGCTGGTCCAGAGTTTTACCCAGCAACTGCTTTTGTTTTTTGTTTAGTTTAAGACCTGCACGACCTGCCCAGGTGGAGATCGCCTTCTGGCGGTTTTGTGTTCTGCTTTGTTTGTTCTCCTGATTAAACTTTTGGACCTGCACTGTGTGCGTTTTCTGCGTTGCAAGTGCGATGCTTGCCACTTGTGAGTCGCTTAATTTACTCAGGAACTCAGCGCTGGAATTCAATGGGCTGCAGTAACGTAACTCCGTTGAGAAATCGTTAATTTGTTGCATCCATGAGGCGGTTATTGCCGGAGTAACGGCTTGTTCACTGTCAATGTGATTGGCAATATCAGTAAGTAGCTTGCTGTACAGTGGTAATTGTTGTTGACGATGCCAGCTATGATATTGCGCAAAGCGTTGATCAATGGTGCGTTCCTGGGGTTTACTGAAGTTTGCCAAACCTTTCATTTGTTTAGCACTTTGTTTAGCTGCACTATTGTATACTTTTCCTACCACTAAAGGTCCGCTACACGCGCCAACCAGTATTGTGCACGAAAGCACCACAAGACATCGCCAGCGTAGCGTCTTGTGCCCCGGTGCTGCCTGTAGATGTTTGATTGGTGGTTTCACAATGACTATTCGACAGTTATCACGATTAAATGTTCTGGCAGTGACGTTATTTTTGCGATCCCTTGTTACTCGCATTAAACAAGCCGAGAATGTGTCAGACAGACGGCCCAAAACAAATTCGTTTTTAGTCCAGTCACTATGCCGGGTGATATAAAATTAACCAGGTTGGAAAATGGCGATAAGCGTATTTGATTTATTCAAGATTGGTATTGGTCCATCCAGCTCACATACAGTGGGTCCCATGCTGGCTGCCAGTATGTTTGTTCACCAGTTACACGATAGTGGTTTACTGGAAAAGGTGTCACAGATTCGAGTTCAGCTATATGGATCACTTGGTGCCACTGGTAAAGGGCATGGTAGCGATAAGGCGATTATACTTGGGCTTATGGGTGAGCGTCCCGCAGAGATTGACCCGCATATTATACCCGGCATAGTTCAGCAGGTGCGAGACCAGCAGATTTTACACTTGCTGGGGACTCATCCAATTGAGTTCATAGAGAAGCGCCACTTGACTCTGCATAAACGAAAATCACTTCCGTATCACCCGAATGGCATGCGATTCGAAGCATTCGATAGCAATGAAGAGATAGAGGCTGCTGTGTATTACTCGGTGGGTGGCGGATTTGTTGTCGATGAAGCAGCTGCAACTGGTGATGACCCGATCGTAGAAGTGGAAGCGGTGCTTCCCCGGCCGTTTACCACCGGACAGCAGTTACTTGAGCAATGTAGTCAATCTGGTTCAAGCATCAGTGACGTAATGCTTGAAAATGAGAAAAGCCGGCGCAGTGAAACCCGGATTAGAGAGGACTTGCTGGAAATCTGGTCGGTCATGCAAGAGTGTGTCAATAATGGCTGCAAAAACGAAGGTATTTTACCGGGTGGCATGAAAGTCAAACGACGCGCGGCACAAATGTATAGTCAGTTGGCAGGACGTCCGGAAATTGCACTGAGAGATCCACTGAGCATTCTTGACTGGGTTAATCTTTATGCACTGGCTGTCAATGAAGAAAATGCAGCCGGCGGTCGTGTTGTTACTGCACCGACTAACGGCGCTGCCGGTATTATTCCAGCAGTCCTGCATTACTATGAAAGGTTTGTCCCCGGCGCTAATGAAGATGGCATTGTTAAATTTCTACTCACCGCTGGCGCAATCGGCGTGCTCTATAAAGAGAATGCGTCAATTTCAGGTGCGGAGGTAGGATGCCAGGGAGAGGTCGGGTCTGCGTGTTCAATGGCGGCTGGTGCATTATGTGAGGTCATGGGGGGAACCCCCGCGCAGGTTGAAAACGCGGCAGAGATTGCCATGGAGCATAATCTGGGGCTCACTTGTGATCCTGTTGGCGGTCTGGTTCAGGTGCCATGTATCGAGCGTAACGCGATGGCTTCGATTAAGGCTATTAATGCAGTAAGAATGGCATTGCGCGGAGACGGCACTCACTTTGTCTCGCTGGATAAGGTAATAAAAACAATGCGAGATACCGGCCGGGATATGAAAACTAAATACAAAGAGACCTCTCGCGGCGGACTCGCTATTAATGTAATCGAGGTGCCGGTTAATATTGTGGAGTGCTAGGAGCTTGCGCGGCAGAACCTCTGCTACTGCGAACGCGCCCTGCCGGTGCGTTTTTATCGATCATTTTCGTTACGTATGAACAACTATGCGCCTCAAATGATCGTAAAAACGCCCTCGCCATAGCACGTTCTCGCTACGCAGACTTCTGCCGCGCAAGCTCCTGGCCTTACATATACCGAGGTAGATTTTCTGGTCAGTACCCCGGAAGTGAAGTCGCGTTTATAGTCAAAGCGTAGAAAGGCACGGAATTCGCTTACTTGAGGATTGCTGCGGAAAGGTAGCACCTAAATGACTAAGTATGGAGAGTTTCCAATGCGCTACATGATTTTCGCAGTTGCTACTGCGACAGTAATTTTACAGGGGTGTTCGACCCTGTCAGATGCACCACCATTATCGGACGAAGAAAAATACGCCAAATATGTCAACAACACCAGCGATAGCCGGGTACTGACTTCCACCGGTGACTGCCTGCGTACCAGCGGTTGGGTCAGTGAAAACCTGGCGGTAGAGTGTCAGGCAAGTTCGGTAGTAGCGGAAGTAAAGGCGGAGCCTGCAAAAGTTGCTGTGCCGCAGCAAGTGGCTAAGTTGTCCTACGATGGTACAGCGCTGTTTGCCTTTGACTCAGCGGAACTGTCGGCCACCGGTCGTCAGGAACTGAATAATCTGATTTCAAAGTTGAACAGTAATTCTTCCATTGACAGTGTTGCGGTAGTTGGCCATGCGGACAGCATTGGTACTGAGGATTATAATCAATCACTGTCGGAACGAAGAGCAGTAACAGTCAGAAAATATCTGGAAGATTCGTTGAAAGGAGTCAGTGTCCTCACCCGTGGTAGGGGTGAAACAGCGCCTGTTGCTGATAACTCCACCTCGCAAGGTCGTCAGCTTAATCGACGTGTTGAAGTTCGAATTAATGCAACCGGTTCAAATGCGGTTTTTAACTAGCCAGAAAAAAGTCAGCGCTCTTTATACGGGAAGCTGACCTAAATTCAGGATCGAAGGGCCATTTAAATAAATGGCCTTTTTATTATGGATGCTGCGATTAAAATCCGTAGGTCACAGTCAGGAATGAGTCCTCATCGACAATATCATCCTGCCCGGTATCAAAATCAAAGCGCCTGTATGAGTAGGCATATTTCAATGCAGTGTTAGGTCCTATCCGAAATGAGATACCTGCTTCACCGCGCGTGGTTGTTTGCGATTCACCGGCTGTTGCTTCTATATTGGCATCGAATCGCAATAGTCCGATGAGCTTGCTGGTAAATAGACCACCAGCGAAAAAGAAACCTTCGCTGGTATCATTTTCGGAATCAACAAACTCGACTTTTGTACCGCCGATCCCCGTGTGTACGGTGAAACGGCTGTTTTTAGTGCGGAATAAGTGGTTACCAATCCCCACTCTGGCGTCGATTTCGCGTGCTACTCCACCGGGGTCATCCTGTTCAAGGCTAAATTCGCCAAAACTGAAAATTGACTGACTAATATTGAAAGTGGGGTTGTACCCTAGGCGATAACTACTGCTTCCCGATTCTCGAATCCAATCCAGATAGAGATACTGTGATAACGGATTGCCCTGATGCCTGGCGAAGAACCTGAGTGCCGGGTTTTCACCAGAACCCAGTTGAGTGCCAGCCTCGATACCGCCACTCCAATCGGCTTTGGCGGTGGAAGTAGTAACCAGGACGCCACATAGAATGAGCAATGCGGTGCCAGCAGTGAAACGTGTCATAACAGTCAGCCGGATAAAATCTCTATAATATAGAGGAAGGCTGTGTAGCGAGATAAAAACACGTAAAACAGATGTTAAAGATTTTGACAAACTCTGGCAGAGAAGTCGCGAGGCTGTTCAGGGGAATCGACGGTGGCGTGATCGACCAGGCATTATGATGGGTCGTGCGGGTAAGTTGTTAATCGATGTGCTTACCAGGTTCGAACAGGACCCGAATCCAGATGTACGAAATTGGAACGTGGATAGTAGCCAACTCCACCGCCATTTAATCGAAGTGCGGCAACCTGAATATTGCTCGTTTCTATTCTGGGGATTCGGATATCAATCGCCCGGCCAGCCATATGGAAGCTTCGTTTCGCCACACCTTCAGTAGTTTTGCGCAGCATATCGTTTGTTTTTTTAGAGCGAAATCCAGATAAGACCAGTACAGGCTTTTCTGTTTCAAGGGTGCGGGTTAAAAGGTACAGGATATTGAGCAAGCGTGGATCTATCGCCTTGATTTCGCCGGTGCGGAAATCGCGCAAAATCCAGTTGATCTCGTTTAGACCACTTCCCACATATTTGCCGTCCGACCAATAGACTACTTTGTTCTTTTCACCGGTGTGGACATTAAAAAGTGCGAGTGAACGATCTGGATATACTATATTGCGGCCGCGACTAGCTGCCATGACCGTAGTCGGCAACAGAGATCCGGCAACTCCTGCAAGTAGCAAATTGCGGCGAGTATGGTCAACAGTGGTGAGTTCTTTTTTATTTTTATTCAACGGTCTGGTGTCCAGTGTTGGCTGGTTCGAAGGTCTTGCCAGACAACTATAAAGGTTGCTTAACCCCAGTCGGCGTGACGGGCTTCCCACAACTGGTGTAATAATGCATGGATAAGGCCAATATTGCATGGTAAATCGGTTACTTTTGCTAAATACATGTCCTTTTTTGGATTATATATGGCGCAATATGGTAAATATAGTTAATAAACAGCGACTCTGTTAATGACATCCTGGACTGGTATTGTATTTGACGATTGGGATAAAAAATGGTTTGCGATTTTCTGTGGAGAGGACGCCTGCATTAAGGGGGTGAACGGTAGCTTATGGCGCGTATATTATTTCGATTGCGGTTTGTTCCGGAAGATGAAGCTCAGGATGTTCGTGAGCTCTTATCCGCTTACTCTATACCCTGGTATGAGACCAGCGCCGGGCGTTGGGGAATGTCATTTCCTGCGTTATGGGTTCGTGAGAATGAAGATCTGCCACGCGCACGGGAGTTGCTGACTGTTTATCAGGATGAACGTAAAAACCGAATTAGAGATGAACATCAGCAAAGAGCCGCGCGTGGTGAGACAGAAACCGTGCTTTCACGTTTTTTAGAACGCCCGGTTTATGCAGTCGCAATTATCAGCGTGATAGCGATAATTATGTATTTTTCAATCACACCCTTCTTTTCTCTGATTGGATCCTAGGAGATTACGCCCCGGCGAGCGGTGCGCTGTCGCACAACTAGCAGGACATCCCTGCCGGGAGCCTTCATTTTTGAAAAACCCAATAAGAAAGCAAAAAGTCCTTTGCGACTACTCAGCCCCTTGGGTGCCTGCGGTATTTTGAGCGTGATCTTGCAAGTGGCGACGCAAACAGCCATCCATGGCTGACAGCGCTCTTTGCGCCATTCATGGCGCGCCGATCTACTTGCACAATCACTCTCAAAACTGATTAAACGCGGGTAGATCAAGAGCGAACGCTTTGCGTTTTTCGATTGTTTATCGTAGTTGCTGGATGGCTCTGTCGGTTGCCGAAAATATCTATTCTCGCTATGGCCCTCTTTCCCGAACGGCCACCAAGTTGGACTATTGCGCAGCAGTGAAACGTTTTGCTACCTGTTGTTTCAGGGTCTTTGGCACGGTTGCATAACGATCAAGAATGACAGCGTATTGCTCATCAGAGACAATATCAAAGCCTTCTATGCCCAGATTGTCCAGCGCCAATTTGGCTGACGGATTACCAGGTGACAAGAGAATGGTCTCTTGAAGGAGCTTTACGAACTCATTGCTTTGCTGAGCGCTGGTGACCAGCGGGAGCGCCGGTAGCAGCGGGGTTTGATCAATGATTTGTAGCTGTTCGACAAGCGTTGGTTCCGCGCGACAGGTAAATGCCCATGAAACCGTGTCAACACAACACAAATCAGCTTTGCCGTTCGCAACTTTTTTCATCGAGTTAGCGTGTGCTCCGGTATAGATACACTCACTAAAAAAGGGATTTTTCCAACCCCTGTCTGCCAGGCTGATTTCAAGCGAGATTAAACCGGACAGCGAATCATTGGAATTTGCGGCAAGAATTTTGTCCTGGTATTCCTCAAGGGCAGGGCTTGCGCCGCACGCAGACGCGATAAAACTTGAATAATGATGCCCGGTGCATCCGGCATGCGTATAGCGAGGAGTTGCCACCAAAGTGACAAGTTCACGATATTTCGACAGGTATGGACACCCGCACATCTGCGAAAGGAAAAGATCAGGGTGTTGCCATTGTTCCGAGAGAGGCATCTCACGATTGAGGTTTTCGGGCGGTATAACCGACAGCGACGAAGAGTTAATAAACAAGGCACGCCACGCTTGCCATAGATGGTCAATAGCGGGCCTAATGGCAGGATTATCGTACATGCCGAGCGATGCGATGGACACAATTAAAGCCTGGTGTTGAATAAAACAGAATACAGAAGAGGTTTGCCACTGCTGTGTTGATCATACTCAAGCGGTGGCGCTCAACGATGGCAGACGCCATTTTAACATTAGGAATATCCTTTGAATCCGGTATTAGTAGAAATATTTCGCAGCGATAAAGTTGAATCCCTCCATCGTGGTGCGGTGGTGGTTGTTAATGCTGCCGGTGAAGTGATATTTGAGCTTGGTGACACCAGTGCATTTGTGTTTCCTCGTTCTTCACTGAAGCCCATACAAGCGATTCCTTTGATTGAATCGGGTGCAGCTGAACACTTTGCACTGACTGAGCAAGAGCTGGCACTTGCTTGTGCGTCGCACAACGCTGAAGAAAATCATCAACGGGTGCTCGCACAATGGATGCAACGAATTGGCCTGTCACCGGATCAGCTTGAGTGCGGGCCATCTCTGCCATTGCACGAGAGTACAACCCACCAGCTGTTGCGTGATGGCGGTGAGTCTGAAAAACGCTTACATAATTGCTCGGGTAAGCATACGGGAATGCTCACTCTTGCAAAATTTCTCGAAGTCGACAGTCAGGGATACTCAGACTATCAACATGAAACGCAACAGCGTTGGATGCAGGTGCTAAGTGATCTTACTGGCAGTGATGTGTTCCAATACCCTTGGGATCGGGATGGTTGCGGCTTACCTGCACTAGCGATGCCGCTGGTGGAGTTCGCCACGGCACTCTCGAGTTTTTGCGAACCTGGAAAGCACGCACCCCGGCGCGGCAGGGCAATGCAGCAAATATTGAAGGCGATGCAGGCGCATCCGGAATTGGTTGCTGGTACTGATCGTTGCTGTACAGCCGCAATGCTGGCGCATCAGGGGGTGGCGGTAAAGACAGGTGCTGAGGGTGTGTTCGCGGCGATTGCACCCGTGAGCGGAATCGCGATTGCACTAAAAATTGATGACGGCGCAACGCGCGCTGCTGATGCAGCTCTTGGCGCTACCCTTAGAAAGCTTGCGGTGATTGATGAAGCACAATATGAATCCATGCAGCGTTGGTACTCACCAGAAATAAAGAACTCACAAGGTGCAGTAGTCGGTCGACTTGCACCTTCAGCTATCTGGAAGTGACTTTTATTCATAAAACAATGCTGAGAATTGAAAACGTTATAACACTATCAACAGGAATTTCTGATGCAACTTAACGATAAATCGTTACTGAAAGACAAAGCCTATATCGACGGACAATGGTGTGCGGCCAAAGATACCCGCACTTTTGCAGTGACTAACCCGGCTAACGGTGAGCAGTTGGTGCAGGTGTCTGATTGTGGTGCTGCAGATACTGAGCAGGCAGTGGCTGCTGCGGAAAAATCGCTGCCTGCCTGGCGTGCTAAGACGGCCAAAGAACGCTCTGCTATCTTGCGAAAATGGTTTGAATTGATGATCGCTAATCAGGAAGATCTGGCAGTAATACTAAGTACCGAGCAGGGCAAACCTATGACAGAAAGCCGCGGTGAAATTGCTTATGGTGCTAATTTCCTGGAGTGGTTTGCAGAAGAAGGGCGACGCATTTACGGCGATGTCATACCTGGCCATGCAGCCGATAAGCGCATCATTATTCTAAAGGAACCGATTGGTGTCACCGCTGCTATTACCCCTTGGAACTTTCCTACGGCGATGATTGCCAGAAAGGTAGGTCCAGCCCTGGCCGCGGGCTGCACCATGGTGGTTAAACCGGCTGCTGAAACACCGTTATCAGCGTTGGCGATGGCTGAGCTTGCAGAACGTGCGGGCGTGCCAGCGGGCGTGTTTAGTGTTGTTACATCGGATCAGGCTGCAGTGGTCGGGGGCATATTAACTTCTTCCCCTACAGTAAAAAAACTCTCCTTCACTGGCTCTACTGCAGTGGGAAAATTGTTGATGCAGCAATGTGCCGGTACAGTGAAAAAGGTCTCGATGGAGCTTGGTGGTAATGCGCCGTTTATTGTGTTTAACGATGCAGATATAGAGGCAGCAGTTCAGGGAGCGATGATTTCAAAATACAGAAACTCGGGTCAAACATGCGTCTGTACCAATCGATTTATTGTACAAAGTGGTGTCTATGAAGAATTTTGCACTCGGCTTGCTGCGGCGGCATCTGAACTAAAGCTGGGCCCTGCCAGTTCTGGCGAAGTTCAGCAGGGTCCGTTAATCACTAAGGCGGCAGTAGAAAAAGTCGCCAGCCATGTTGAGGACGCAGTGAGCAAAGGCGCACGGGTATTACTGGGTGGTGAAGCTGATGAGTTAGGAGGTTTATTTTACAAGCCGACCGTACTGGCTGATATCACCAAAGATATGGCAGTGATGTCAGAGGAGACCTTCGGACCCGTGGCTCCGGTGATTAAATTCGAAGAGGAAGCTGAAGGGGTAGCCATGGCAAATTCAACAGAATTTGGCTTAGCTGCTTATTTTTACTCGAAAGATATTAATCGGATCTGGCGTGTAGCAGAGGCGCTTGAAAGCGGCATGGTTGGGATTAACGACGGATTAATTTCTACCGAAGTTGCACCTTTTGGTGGTGTTAAAGAATCGGGTGTTGGCCGTGAAGGATCAAAATACGGCATCGAAGACTATTTGGAAATTAAATACCTTTGTATGGGAGGTATTGCCTGACCGGACTCTGGTAGCGGTGGCTATAGGGCCACCGCCAATCGGTAGGCATCAAGCAACGCGGCATGCAGGGAGCGGCTGGAGACAGCATCTCCGATACAGAAAACTGAATAATTTCCGGCGCTGGTCTCCGGTTGCGTTTTTACGTTTAGCAAGGCGTCAATATCGGTGATACCCTGGTTGGTCGATCCCTGTTTAAGCGCTACAAATAACTCGTCGATGGGCTGTGTTCCGCGTTCTACGATGATTTGTTCGCTACAGTGTTCTACTGTTTCGTCGGTGAGATCGTTACGAAAGATGGCGGTTAAACGATTACCTTGTTTAAGGACTTTCAGCAACATAAGGTCGGTTTTTAGTTCGATATTATGCTGGTATAGAGCCTTGCGATGTGAAGCTCTTTCGGCGTAGCCGAGTTCGGCAACCGCACTATCATCGATGGTTGCCATTGTAACGGTGGCATTTTTATTGGCTAAGTATTGGGCGCATGATGCTGCTTCGTGGCGGCCGGTTCCATCGTAGACTAATACCTGTTCCGCTGCCTGTACGTCACCGGATAAAATGTCCCAGCTACTGACGCAATACTCGCTGCCCTCAAGGGCGCCGAAGTCAGGTATTCCTCCAGTGGCGATGATCACAGTATCGGGTTGCAGGGATAAAACATCAGTGGGTTCGGCGTAATGATTTAATCGAAGCTCAACACCAAAATATTCCAGCTCTGCCACTCGCCAGTCAACGACACTGATAATATCTCGACGCCAGGTTGCCTTACTGGCAAGAATAAGCTGGCCTCCCGGCTGTGATGCCGCCTCTAAAACAGTGACCTGATGACCGCGTTCTGCAGCGACTCTAGCGGCTTCAAGACCTGCCGGACCTGCACCAACTACCACCACTTTTTTACCAGGTAGTTCTGAACGAGGGATCAATTGCGGCAAATCTTTTTCTCGGCCAGTAGCAACATTGTGAATACAGGACGGCTTCTTATGCATACAGTGGCTGGCACCAAAGCAAGGCCGAATTCGGTGCTCTTCACCTCTTTTGATTTTATTAACCAGCTGTGGATCTGCGATATGGGCTCTGGTCATGGCGACCATATCGAGCAGGCCTTCTTTTATGGCGTATCGTGCGGTCGCAATATCAACGATGCGTGCAGCATGAAACAATGGCAACTTGATGTGTTGTTTGATCCCCCGCATGCGCTCCAGGAACGGTGCCAGTGGCTGTGTCATTCCTGGCATATTGAATTCTGCGAGTGCCAGCGCGGTATCCATGCGTCCGAATACACAGTTAAGGAAGTCGATAGCGCCTTCACGTTGTAGGATTGTGGCAATCTTTATTGCGTCCTCGGCGCTAAGTCCGCCTCGATCTTCATGCATTGACATGCGCATACCAACCAGAAAGTTACTGCCTGTCTGTTGTCGGATTTCTTCGTGCACCATCAGAGCGAAACGCGCTCGGTTTTCGACACTGCCGCCGTATTTGTCTGTGCGTTGGTTAGTTTCTGGTGAAAAAAACTGACCAATCAGGTGTGCACCGGCATGAGTCTCCAGGCCGTCTAGTCCTCCTTCATAGCAACGTCGGGCGGCCTGGCCGAAAGATTTTACAACGCGTTTGATATCGTGCTCATCCATTTCTCGCGGGATGCTTCTGTGCAGTGTTTCGCGTAAGCGACTGGGTGCGATTGTGGGTAGCCAGTGATCAGCGGTAGCATCACCGCGCCTGCCGAGATGTGTGATTTGACACATGAGCGCGGTATCGTGCGCATGTATCTTTTGTGATAGCTGCAGTAAGTGCGGAATCACTTCATCGCTGTCAACTCTTAGCTGATCAAATACACTCGGTGAATCCGGTGCGACATTTGAAGAGCCTCCGAACATTGTTAATGCCAGACCGCCTCTGGCTTTTTCTTCATGGTAGCGCTGGTATCGTTCTGCGGGCATGCCCTGGTCGTCTGTGCCGCATGCGTGGCTGGTACTCATGATACGATTTTTCAATGTTAAATGCCCTAGCTGGAGTGGCTGGAACAAAGGGTCATTGATGGTGTCTTTCATCGCGTGTAATTTCGTTCTGGTTATTTAGAGTCTGTAGCGATATTGCATATTTGCTGATAAAGATCTTGATCAAGTGTAATTAAATTGGTTTGTTCGCACTTTTTCGCCAATGCGTTACTGGAACCCCCCGGCAGACGGATTGCATCTGTACCGGGTGCAGTGCGACTCTCGGTAAGACGCTTAATCAGTAAATCAACAGAGTCGGTGTAGTTGTCATTTCCCAGTACAACTTTTGGATCTACAGCGATAATTGTATTTGCGCGATTATCTTTTGGATCACCCACAATGGAAGCACCTGCCAATGGTGCCGTTAATGCCTCAAACATTAGCGCGAGGCCGGACCCTTTCGCACCGGCGATAGTCCGCAATGCTCCAGACATCGCCTTCACCGGATCTATGGTTGCGCGGCCGTTTTCATCTATCGCGACACCCTGTGCCAGTGTTTGGTTGTGATTGCGCGCTTCTATTATTGAAAACCAGGTGGTTGCGGCTGTGGCCATATCAAGTACCAATGGTTCATTGCACGTGGGAATGGCGATGGCTATGGGGTTGGTACCAAGTACCGGATCGATGCCTCCCTGTATAGCCATTACCTTTGGAGAGCCTGCCATCACCAGCGCGATATAGCCTCCCTCTGCAATCTGTCTTGCGTAGAAGCCGATAGAACCTGTAGATGACCGAGTATTACAAGTATTAACCAGAGCGATCCCGCAATTCTTTACCAGTTTTATCGCGGTCAGAGCAGCATGGTTAAGGACAAACATTCCAGTGTGGCCGCCTCCATCAATGTTGGCAATTGCCGATGATCGCTCTATCGTGGCGATCGGTGTACAGTCGGCATCGGGTAATATCGTCTTTTCAGTAATTTTTATCAGGCCTTGCGTGCTGTCGCGCTTTTGCGCATACATGAGAACATCGCAGACCACTGTTGCCTCATCGGGATCAAGGTCCATTTTTAGAAGGGCATCAGTTACGGTGGTATACAGTTGATCGAGCGCAACAGTAATGTTCAATGGTGTTACTCGGCTAGTTGAATCAACAGTTTGCCATCTTCCACGCGGATATCTTCAATACCTTCGGCGAAGGATTTCCAGAATCCTTCGCTTGAGCCAAATTCTTTGACCAGGTCAATGTTCTTGAGACCACCGAGCCACGCGTTGGGAATAGGTACTCCCCAAACACTGACGCCTTTCATCACAACCACAGGCCGATTGTCTGTGTAAGAAAGCTCTGTACCACTGCTGACTTTTAATGTCTTACCGCCAAGGAAAGGAAAATCAGGATCCAGATCCACCAGTAATTTGACGCTGGCGAGGTTGTCGGTCAAATCAATCACCACTTGCTCCGCCAAATCGGTATTTTCAGCCAGTAGCGCGTTTAATTCTCTTTCGGTGAGTTCAATTCTGCGTTTACTGTCATCTTCGCTATAGACCTGTGGCTGAATTTCGGTGTCGGAGTCGGTCGAAGTGTTTTCCAGTGTAAAGACTGTACTTTCCGGTTTATCTTCTTTAATAGAGGCATCGAATGTTGAAAGTGCATCCAGTTTTTGAGAAAGCGCGGCCTCTTCAGAAGACGAGAGTTGTACCGGTTTAAAATCTTTGGAGAACCACTGGCTATTAATTGCCCACAAAGTAGCGCCAATGGTGATGACAATTGTTAACAGCAATAGCCCTACGATCGGAAAGCAGCCGAGCGATCGTTTTCGCTGTTCAGTGGATGGTTGTTCGTAGCGTGCGGACACTCTGCAAAACTCCTGAATTTAATGACGGTCAGGCCTGAATAGTCTCATGGAATCGCTGATTATTGGTGAAAAAGCGGGTTAAACACCGTGGCGATCATCTATCAATACCATGCCTGGTGTCATTTTACTGGCGAGGACTGTGGAGTTTGTATTGAGCCCGGAATGCTTATCTGTTATCGAAAATTCCTGAAAATTAGCGAACAGTGACCTATAGGTAACTGTTGGGAACACGAAACTGGTTTTAGAGTGTAGTGGTTAAACAAAGAATTTATACCAGAGTGGAGTTTACTAGCTTCCTCTGGATACTGGCAAAGATGAACATAGATAGGCCTAAAAGCGGTGTCTGAAACTACTCATCACAATGTTACTTCAGGCTGGCAGCCTTACCTGCCGCCAGATCGACGCGGTTTACTTCCGTGGCCGAATGGTAAAGTCTGGTTCTGGTCGCTGATGGCATTAGTTATCGTGGTGTTGACAACGATTGCCTGGGGTGTGCCATTTATTGAATCACGACTGGATCGACTCAGCAGGGCTCGGTTGTTAAGTGCTGGAATAGATGCCTCAACACTTAACCTTCGTTGGGACTATCGTAACCTGGTGGTCAACGGACAATTGCCTGCGAATTCAAATATCGAACAATTGACCAGGGTTTTGCGCCAGGGCATGGGCGATGAGTCAGCGCTTTTTGCCACCGGGATTAGACGTCTGGAAATAGATGTTGATCCTGCAGCTGAAATCGATAACTCCCTCTTACCTCCCTCCGAAGAGGCCGCTGTTGAGGAGACAGCCTTATCGGTTGAGGTCCGCATTGAAAATAATAGTGCGTTACTTGAAGGGCTGGTTCAAACACAGCAGCAACGACAAATGTTACTGAACGCATTGCTGGAGTCTGGTACAGAGAGCATTGCAGATAATCTCGAGGTGCTTGAACGAGATTTTTCGTCTGGTGGCGGGGATGCCAAAGTCGAAGCGCTGTCTCGGTTGATGGTAAAGGTCGGCCCGGATAACGCAGCCAAGGTGACGGCAAATCTTGACGAAGATGTACTTAACTACCAGATAGTGGCTACGAATTCTGAGTCCGCAAGATTGATCGAAGATGCGGCCGACATTGTGATTGTCGGTTTACAGGTGAGCGGCGAGACCAGCATGGTGAATAGTGGTGGTACGGTCGAGGTCATGGCTAAAAGTGATGGTTCAGTACTGACACTTAGTGGTCAGGTATTTTCTGATGAGCAGCACCGTCGGCTTACTTTTGCCGCAAAGGAAGCGATGGGTAGTGCCAGCCAGGTAATAGACGGATTAAGTGTCAGTCAGCAGCGCGCGGCAATGGTTGGTACCGATGAACGGATAGAGAAACTTGCTTTAGTACTTGCGCGGTTTACACCTTCGGTCACTGGCGAGGTACAAATGCAGGGCTCGCTGTTAACGGTTAATGCAAACGTGGCCAGTGAAGCTGAAAAGTCGGGTTTGCAGGCAGTGATGGCTTCTGCACGTAGCAACGGCATAACCGTTGAGGAACGAATATTCATCGTTGAAAATGGCGCGGCTGATGCCGTGTCATCTCTGCAACAAAGCCTGGACGAGCTCGCGTTTGATGTGCAGCGAGATGTGGTGTTTAACAGTGGTACGGCTACACTTAGTGATGACGCAAGATATACGTTAGATCGTGTTGCCTCGGTAATCAAATTGTATCCGGGTCTGCAGGTCGAGGTGGAAGGGCACACCGATAATGTTGGGCGTGATCTTGTCAATGAGAAGATCAGCCGAGAACGTGCATTGGCAGTGAAGAATTATTTGATCAGTCGGGCAGTAGAGGCTGGACGGTTAGTGGCAGTTGGCTATGGACATCGCATACCTGTTGCATCTAATGATACGCCGGAAGGCCGAAAAAAAAATCGCCGCGTTCATTTTAACGCAGTGAAGCAAGCATTAACGACACAGGAGTAAGACTACTATGCCATGGGTAATTTGGGACATTTTGGTACCTCTGCTGGTCACTTTTCTAATCGGAATAGGCACTGGATGGTTGTTGTGGCGTTGGCGCCGTCAACGCGCCGATATTGCACATAGCCAGACAGAGCAGGTAGTGACCGTAGACAATCAAGCAGACGATTCTGCTAACGCTATCCTGATTAAGGAGCGTGATGATGCACTTGAACGTGCGTCAGTTGCAGAGGCTGAGCTTGAGTCCCTTAAAATTGAACAAGAGTTTTCTATCCCGGGGTTGCCGGAAGCCACAACAGATGCAGTGTCTGTGACTAATGCTTCTGTTATAGAAGATGCTGATAGCAGTGCCGAAGTTGAGTCATTAAACAGTGAGCTTGAACAAGAGAAAAATACTCGGGCAGAGCTTGAGCGTTCATTACTCGATCTTAACAGTCGCTACAAGCAGCTCTCCGTTCGTTTGGAGGAAGCCGTTAGCAATGAAGAAGCAGCAACGATAAAGCAGTCAGCTGCGATAGAAAGTGAAGTAGAGCGATCGCGTGAAAAAATCGCAGAGCAGCAGGAAGCGTTACGTCTGCAAGCAGAGAGTGAAGAGCAGGCTCAGGAAAAATATACAAAAGATCTGACAGAAAAAGAAGCACAGTTAAAGCGTCTTCAAAGCGAGAAAGATGATTTGCAGTCTCAATTGGAGAAGGCAAACGCGGCAAATCAAAATCTCATCGAAAATGGTAAAGCGCCGGTGTCAAATACTGATTCAGTTCAGCCCACTGGTAGAGTGCATCGGCTATCAGCTAACTCCACAGAAGAGTCGTCGCTGGAGCCGGGTGCGCATTCAATGAGTGGTCCGAGCGAAAAGTCTGCTGATGCTGAGACTCAACCCGCTGATTCTGGCAGTAGGCAGGCACTTGTCACCGCTACGTCCGGTAGCTCGGTATCGGTGCGATCCGCACCTGTGGCAGCTGTAAGTGCGGCGGCAGAGAGTAATACTGCTTCGGAACTGAATCCTGAAGATGATCACGCGGTGGAAACCCGGCAGCCGATTTCTGAACCTGTGCTTACTGAGGATGGAAAAGCTCAGGACGATGAAGCCAATTCAGCGAAAGTAACCTCTATCAATGCGGGCAACCGAAAAGCTGACACGACTGAACAGAAGCCAGCAGTAGCAGAGCCGCAAAACAACCCATCGTCTGATTACCAGCCAACGGCGTGGTCCGTGCCAGAAAAAGCGCCATCGAAAACAGAGCGCGATAACCTTCAGAAAATAAAGGGGGTAGGTCCGGTGCTCGAAAAATTACTGCATCAAACCGGCATTTGGTATTTTCGCCAGATTGCACACCTGGATGAACAGGGTGTGATTGAACTGGATGGCCAGTTGCCTCAGTTTTCAGGTCGAATACAGCGCGACAACTGGGTAAAACAGGCCAAAGCGCTGGATGAAGAAAAGTATGGTTCAACAGCCACCTAGGAGAACCGCCCCGGCGTACGGTGCGCGCTGTCGCGCTTGTAGGACGTCCCTGCCGGGGGCCTTTACTTTTGAAGAACAAAAACGGAAGCAAAAAAGTCTTTATGCGACAATTCAGCCCTTCGGGTAGCTGCGGCATTTTGAGAGTGATCGCGCAAGTGTATAGCGCTTGCAGCCATCCTTGCCTGACAGCGCTCTTTGCGCCATCCCTGGCGCGCCGACCCACTTCCACGAACACTCTCAAAACTGATTAAACGCGGGTAGATCAAGAGCAAACGCTTTGCGAAACGCTATAAATAAAGCCATAAAAGCTAAATTCGCCGGGCGCCTTATGAATAATCCAGGCTAGTGCTGAGATGTGATGTGCCAGAGATTGGTTGTGGCACAGGTAGAATTAGTTTACGGAATTTAGTCGCGCCAGCCGATCAGGCAGTTGGTATCTCGAATGGATTCGAGTAATGGAAAATCCTCGGGAATAATTTTTATGGCGACAGCATTTTTGTTAAAGAAGCCGCTGTTAATTTTTGAATGCAACAGCTCTTTTAGCTGATCTCGATTGCAATCGCCGTTGACCACCGCAAACAGAGTGAGCTCCGGTGTGTTGTTTGGCCCGAACTCGATCACATTAGGCAAGTGCGCTTCGCGAATATCTTCTATTTCTGCCATTGCCAGCGAAATTTTCTTCAACAGTCCTTTGTGAGTAGGATGAGTTGGTGCCAGAACAATGTAGTTGGTATATGCGGTTATGGTGTCCATAGATTTAAACTCTGGATGTTTTTCAGTTCATCAATGGTTGGAATAAATAGCGGCTTGCGCGCCTGTCCCTGTGCCGACTGGTTCAGTTGCGGAGTTTGCAATGTCGACAGAGTCTCGTATGTTTTTATCTGTCGTAAGAGGTATTGCCTCTCTGCAACGCTGTCAGTCCCGATAGCTATGGTTCTCATAACTGCACTCCGGCTCTTTTGGCTGCCTGATTAGCCCGTTTATTGCCCGGAGTCGGCATCGGGCGATCACCAATTACTATTTCAGCGGCCGGGAGTTGGGTCAACGCAAAAGCGTAGTCAATAGTGATGGAGCCAAGAACATGGATCATAGGGTTAGTGGTCCCCGGGCGTGAAGCAGACATTATGGACCAGCACGCTGTGTGCCTGACCTGTAGAATCTATCGTGACAGTTAATCTAAAAAGATACCATGAGCCATTCGTTTACTGCATCCCAATTTAGAAAGAAGGCGTTATTAAGTCAGGGTCTGCTGCAAAAAGACGCATTCGGACGTGGCAAGAATGCGGTGCTTAGGGCGATACAGCATCTTGGGTATATACAAATCGACACTATTTCTGTGGTCGAACGTGCTCACCATCATGTGCTGTGGAGTCGGGTGTCCAACTATCAGCCTGTTCATCTGAGTAGCCTAATCATTGAAAAACAGGTGTTTGAATACTGGTTTCATGCCGCTGCCTATTTGCCGATGAATGAGTTTCGTTTCGCGTTACCCAGAATGCATGCGATCAAAAGTGGAAAAAAACACTGGTTCGCCAATACCGATCCTAAGTTGATGCGGCAAATTCTGCAGCGTATTAAAACGGAAGGACCGTTGATGGCGCGCGATTTTGAAGATCCGCCTCGCGGAGCTAACGGGTGGTGGGAATGGAAACCTGCAAAGCAGGCGCTTGAACAACTGTTTATTCAGGGGGACCTGATGGTGGTGGAACGGCAGGGCTTTCAAAAGAAGTATGATTTGATGGAACGTGCACTGCCACCGCAAATTGATACCAAATGCCCCACGTTGGAAGAACAGGCGCGATACTTTGTTGATGTTACCTTGCGAGCACATGGGTTTGCAGCCCTAAAATCATATACTTATCTGCGCAAGGGAGCAGAACTTAGAAAAGTGGTGAAAGAGGTCCTGGAACAGGACGTCACTGAAAAGCGCTTATTGAAATCCGCGCTGCCCTGTGGGACGACGGTGTATTGTGATCTGCAGATGACAAGCCGCAAGCAGATAAATGACAGAGTGGTGTTGCTATCACCTTTTGATAACATGGTTATTCAACGTGAACGTTGCCGCCGAATTTTTGGTTTTGATTATCAGATTGAGTGCTATGTGCCAAAGGCCAAAAGGCAATTCGGGTATTTCTGTTTGCCAGTGCTTTATAAAGATCGGTTAATCGGACGAGTAGATTGCAAGGCGGATCGGCAAACCTTCGTATTACATGTGGTCGCACTGTATCTTGAAGAGCGGTTATCGGAATGTGTATTGCGGAAGCTGGCAGATGCACTGTATGAATTTATGCAATTTAACCAGTGTGGCCGGATCATGGTTAAAAAGGTAAATCCGTCCGGGGAACAGAAAAAGCTAGTTGCCCTGCTTAAAAAACAGACAGGCAGTGATTGCCCCGTCTGTTTTTAAATTACTTACCAGATTGCCTGCTTAAGAGAGTACAGACTCAGGTGACACATAACTCATGCCCAAAGCTTTACCAACAGGTGCGTTGGTAACAACGCCGTGGTGTACATTAAGACCCTGCAGTAAATGATGATCGTTCTTTAAGGCCTGGTTGTAACCAAGGTTAGCCAAAGAAAGTGTGAAAGGCAGTGTGGCATGATTCAGTGCGTGTGCTGATGTGGTTGCAACTGCGCCCGGCATATTTGCCACACAGTAGTGCACAATATCATCGACAATATATGTGGGGTCCTGATGCGTTGTGGCTTTTGATGTTTCGAAGCAACCACCCTGGTCAATGGCCACGTCAACCAGTACTGATCCCGGTCTCATTGAACCCAGCATCTCGCGGGTTACCAGTTTAGGCGCTGCTGCACCTGGAATTAAGACTGCGCCAATGATGAGGTCCGCGTTTGAGACATGTTGCTCAAGTGCTGATCGCGTTGAGTATACTGTAGAAACTCTGCCGCCAAATTGTGCATCCAACTCACGCAGACGGTTAATTGATCGGTCCAGGATTGTCACATTCGCGTTCATGCCGACAGCCATTTGCATGGCGTTGGTGCCGACCACTCCACCACCGATCACCAGCACGTTAGCAGGTGCTACACCCGGAACACCGCCAAGCAGTTTCCCAGCACCCCCATTGGATTTCTCAAGGCAGGTAGCTCCGGCATGAATTGACATGCGGCCGGCAACTTCAGACATCGGAGCAAGTAGCGGGAGACCTCCGTTGTTATCTGTCACTGTTTCATAGGCAATCGCAACAGATTCCGATTTAACGAGCAGGTCCGTTTGTGTGGGGTCTGGCGCCAGGTGCAGGTAGGTAAATAAAATTTGGCCCGGGCGAAGCATTTTACATTCAACGGGCTGTGGCTCCTTAACCTTGACGATCATTTCTGCATCGGCAAAGACATCTTCTGCGCTATTGGCGATAGTTGCGCCAGCATCCAGATAGGATTGATCGCTCTCGCCGATACCGCTGCCTGCACCAGTTTGCATCATGACAGAATGACCGTTGGCGACTAACTCACGTACACTGACGGGTGTCAGGCCAACTCGGTATTCATGGTTTTTAATTTCTTTTGGTACGCCAATCAGCATATGCCGCTCCTGCAGTATTGATGGCTTTTGTATAGCGTTGTGGCTAGATTTTGCCAAGGTTTAATTGAGTACAACATTATTTACGAGTATAGAGTGAATATACCGGACAAATAACCTGATATTTCTTAAAACGCCGAAATAAAAACTGCAGAATCTCTGTTAACCAGATAAAATTCTGAAATGATGCCAAAAAAACTGGATCGTATTGATCGCCGTATTCTGGATGAGTTGCAGATAAACGCCCGAATCTCTTATGTAGAACTGGGCGAAAAAATTGGGCTGAGCACGTCGCCCTGCCATGAGCGCGTAAAACGACTGGAAACCGATGGCTATATTTCCGGCTATGCAGCGATCCTAAATCCGGACTTGCTGGATGCAGGACTAATGGTCTATGTGGAAATAAAACTCGAATACGACAGCAAGCAAATTTTCGAGCAATTCAAACAGTCGGCATTGAGAATTCCGTATTTGCTGGAATGTCATTTACTGTCTGGTGATTTTGACTACCTGATGAAGATTCGCGTCGCGGATATGGCTGAATATCGGGAATTACTAGGTGACATTCTGCGAGATCTGCCCGGGGTGAGAGATACTCGTTCATACATTGTGATGGAAATAATTAAAGAGTCCACGCGAATATCGACAGATGTTAGGAATTAGATTGCTAACTTAGTAGCGGAATTGTGATGGCTAACAAATAACTCACCCTTTCTGCGATTACGCAGTGAGTAGAATACTTGTAGTTCGGACTTACAGACTGGAGACTTTGCACCCGAAAAGCCAGTCCGGCGGTATATTTGGCTGCAAAAGATCGATTGGCAGCGACAGCAGTTAACAATGAAAAAATCAAATAACGGAATAAGCGAATTCAGCAAAGCCGGCAAGCGCAGACGCCTAAGCAAATCGTTGCCGGGTGGTGGCGAACTTACCCTGGTGAAGACGTCAGATTCAGAAGATCATTTTCTGCGGGCCATGGAACTTCGGCGCGGTGGAGAAGATACACCGATGGACGAAGACGCCGCCATCGAATTGTTGAAGAGTGCTGCCAGCCAGAATCATCCTGGCGCGAATGCAGCGATTGCTTTGTTGTGTGAAGGGAAATTCGAGCAACAAGTGCGCGATGATCACTTTGCGAGAGCACGGGACTGGATTGAAAAGCAAGCGCTAAGCCGTGACGAATGGGGTTCACTTTTCAAAGGCACAATGTATTTCGATGGACACTACGTTGATCAGAATTATGAAAAAGCAGCGCAGTTTTTTCAGATAGCTGCGGACCAGGGTAATTCGTGTGCGCAGGGATTTTTAGGGTATATGCACTCTGTTGGCCATGGTGTGTTACAAAATCGGCAGGCAGCGGTCAACTACTATCGGGCTGCATCTGAAAAAGGCCATGTGGTCGCTCAGTTTGATTTGGGTGTTTGTTACACCCAGGGGCGAGGTGTTCCAAAAGATAAAAAGGAGGCGGTTAAATGGTTTAGTCTAGCCGCGGAGCGTGGCGATGTTCACGCGCAAGCCATGTTAGCGAAGATGTATGCTACCGGGAATATGGTTCCGCAGAATGATGGAACTTCTGTGCATTGGTTTACCCGTGCTGCAGAAAACGGACATGCAATGTCGCAATTTGATTTGGGCGTTTGTTATATCAATGGCATGGCTGATTTTCAGAACTACCCGGTTGCAATGAAATGGTTTCGCAAAGCAGCTGAAACCGGCCATGCACAAGCTCAACTTGATTTGGGTATTGGATGCGCACTCGGCCTGGGCGTGCCAAAAGATGTTTATCAGGCGGTCTACTGGCTGCGAAACGCTGCAGATCAGGATAACGCTGCAGCGCAGTATAACCTTGGTCGAATGTATGAACACGGGCAAGGCATTGATAAAGACGAAGAAGAGGCGGTCATGTGGTATCGCAAGGCAGCAGAACGCGGTAATAGTCGAGCACAAACCAATTTGGCGTTACGCTATGCACATGGTAGAGGGGTAAATAAAAATCTGCGTCGTTCTGCCAAGTGGTTTGAGTGTGCTGCGGAGCAAGGTGATGCGCGTGCCCAATATAACCTGGGCGTGATGCGACAAAACGGCTGGGGTAGTTGGGGTGATGCTGAAAATCTGTCCGATGCAAAACGTTTATTTGAAGCAGCATCGAGTCAAGGCTATCGCCGAGCGACTTTGGCTTTGTTGAAAATAGAGCATGAGGTGGCAGAAACCGTTTGACCTGCGGTATGCAAAACCTAGGGCGTATCTGGAAAACTAACAGCAAATGAACTGTGTAACCTGAGTAATATGTTTTTCGGGTCAGTGCTGTTTAACTAGTATCGAAGTGATGTCTCTCTGTAGACCGCTGCTGGAGTAACGCGAACGTAGTTGCTAATGGTAAAGGCGCCCTGAAGCCGGCTTTCATTCGTCGTGACATGAAGGTTGGGTTGGGTGGTTGGTCGCTGGAAAATTCGTTTCCAACGACGCACCTGCGACGTTTCCGAGCTTAAAAATTCAATGAGATATCGCGATGTTCTGCATCGCAAGCTGCAACATACAGCGCCTGTTTTTTAGTCAGTCGTGATTGTTGTCGTACGCCAATTGTAGTTCGAATAGATTCTTCGTACTCTGCGATAGGGGCAGCCAGGGTAGTGGCGGCCACTGAGCGCCATTGCATCTGTTCATCGTATTCTGCCTGAGCTTTTTCGAGCGCTGCGATGGCTTTTTCCTTACTGGGTTTCTTCGCTTTTACGGCCTTTCTCGCTTTCGAGATTTCATTTTTGATTGTCGAAGCGCCTTCCACATCGCCGAATAGTTTGCTTGAAGCTGATAACACATCAACCGAATCGGCGGGCTCGTTGTTATTGACATGATCTATAAGTCGCTGGATTTCGCCATCCAGGTCTTTTAGTGCGTCAGTACCGGCCAGTGTTGCCTGTAACTCTGCGATTGGTGAATACCCCTTGTCAGCGGCACGTCTGTATTGAGTGCGTTGATCCCGTTCTGCTTTTTGTAGTACGTTGAAATCTGATCTTGCCTGTTCCCAGGTGGCCGGAGTCGTGGCTTCAATATCCGCCTTGGCCTGTGTCAGTTCTTCCAGATGTGTTTCGATAGATGTTCTGGTGCTCTCTGGTGCATCGTCATCGAGACGACGCAGCTCAGTTGAGAGTTCTTTAATTTCGAGTTCGTACTTGTTGGCGCTGGTTCTGATGTCACGAGCAATTGCATGTAAGGGTCGGAACTCGCCAGAGGCAGAGTCGATTGTGGCAGCCGCTGCATTTGCATCAGCCAACAAGCCAAATGTTTTGTCAGCTTCATCAAAACTGTCGGTTACTGATTTGGCGAGCTTTTTCGGTAATATGCTGTAGTCGAGATTGCGAGCCTTGTCGATTGCTGCTTTTAATGTTTCCCCGTTTTTATTGAATTCCCGGGTAACGTACTGTTCAACACAGTGTTGAAGCTTAGGGTTCCTGGGTGGTGGCGCGGTCTCAGCGGTTAACTGAAGGCGCTTTGGTAAATAGTTAACAAGTTGCGGATAGTAGCCCACGATACCTAGTGCCATTAGCTGTAAGGCAATAAAAGCAATAACGCCTTTGTACATTTGAATGGTTTTAACGGTGGCTGGTGCGACACCACGCATATAGAACAGGGCAAACCCAAAAGGTGGAGTCAGGAAGGATGTCTGGATGTTAAGGCCGATCATGACGCCCAGCCATACCGCTGTGATATTTGCAGAGGGGTCAGCCAGTAAAATTGGTGCAACGATCGGAACCACCACCACTGCAATTTCAATAAAATCGAGAAAGAATCCGAGTACGAAAATGACAGCCATGACAATGACGAATTTGGTCCAGAATCCACCTGGCAGTGCATTGAGGTAATCGCGTACGAGTTCTTCACCTCCAAAGGCTCTGAAGGCGGCTGTGAGCATTGCTGCACCCAGCAGAATGATGAATACCAGTGAAGTTGTTTTGGCGGTTTCTATCATCACTTCATACAGGGTGTTGTTAATTCGCATTACCCGGATGCCGCTCCACAACAGAGATATCAGCAGTCCGGCCACCGCAATCAGAGAGAGGGTGATGCCGAGTCGATCATGCTCTGTTCTGACATCCTTGATGTTGTTGTCAAACATCAAGAGGATGATACCAATTGCAATTAGCGAAACTGTGGCCAGGATTGCCGGCAGATATACGCCTCTTCCGCCTTCTTTGAGTCGGTAGCCCGCCATCAGCAAAGCACCGGCAGCACCTATGGCTCCCGCCTGATTAACAGTAGCAATACCGCTGATGATTGAACCTAGTACCAGAAAAATCAGCGTGAGTGGCGGAACCAGAGTGGCGAAAACTTTCACTAAAAATGCTCGATCATAGCCGCCAATAGTTCGAACAGCAGGAGCGTTCTTAGGGCGGATAAGAGCGTAGATTAAGATATAGGCCATGTAGAGACCCACCAGCACCAAGCCTGGAACGAAAGCCCCTAAAAACATTTCGCCTGCGCTGGTTGAGCTGACGTCGAACTCCGATGGCATCGAAATTTCTCCCGTCGATACCTTGTATAACGCCTTACGAGCAGTGCTTGCCTGATCTGTTGCGCTGGCTAACTGGTCTGCCAGAATGATTAGCACAATAGAAGGAGGAATTATCTGCCCGAGTGTTCCGGAGGCGGCGATCGTACCGGTGGCGAGCGACGGGGAGTAGTTGTTTCGCAGCATTACGGGCAGGGAAATCAGTCCCATTGCCACAACAGTTGCACCAACAATACCCGTCGTTGCGGCAAGCAAAGCGCCGACGAAAACCACCGAAATCCCTAAGCCGCCCGGCACTGGCCCAAACAGCTGTGCCATCGTCATTAGCAAATCTTCTGCGATCTTCGATCGCTGCAGCATGATGCCCATGAAAATAAACAGAGGGATAGCGATCAGGGTATCGCGTTCCACCTCCCAGTAAATACCTCGCAAGTTGGTAACCCCGGCCGACAGCCACTGGCTGGGTCCTCCCTGTGCGAAGTACGCATCCGGGCTGCCACCGAATGCCCAGCCACAGGCAGCGGCTACTGCGATGGTGAGGATAGCGGAGCCAGGTAATGCAAATGCAACCGGATAACCGGATCCGAGTGCCAGAGCCAGCAAGATAAGCAATAGTGCAAGAAAGACGAGTTCCATAATCTACACCCCCCGTCTAGTGTGCGATTTCAGTGGCGACTTTGCGGCCGCCAGGTAATTTTCGATAATCTGCGCAGGATTCAAGAAACTGCGCTAGAAACTGTAACAACATGGTGATAGCGAATACCCCAAGAAAACCGGCCATCAAATATTTGGTATACATGCCAAAACCGGATTGCGAAACTTCGAAATTAGCCAGAGGTCCGTAAATAATTGCCGCTTTACCGCCCAGGCCAATGATGATGATGGTCCAGCACAGGGTGATACCGAATGCGATAGCACCAAAGGCATTGACGAATCCTTTTTTGCTTTGTGTCATTCCGGAATAAAAGATATCTACCCGGACATGCCCTTCCTGCAGCAAAGTATAAGCACTGGCAAAAAGAAAAAGTGCGGCGTACCAGAAGCGCACCAGATCACCCATAAAGGCTTGTTCGTAGCTGAAGATAAAACGTGTGATTACTATCGCGAGCTCCGCAATCACAATTAATAAAGCAAACCAGTGAAAGCCCAGAGTGCGAGTGAACGCCCCGAAAACAAAACCGAGTAGTAACAATGGCACATGAATGGTCGGCCCGCGATAGTGGGGACGACCCAGATCTTTGGCCAGTTGTTCACTGACGTAGTTGGATAGTAGTCCTTCTACCCGAAGGAAAGAAATTGCCATGTCTGCGAGCCCGATGAAGACAACGGCCCAGAATAGAGAACGAATCAGGTAGGTATTAAGCGCGGTGATGGTCGCGGCATCCTTACGCAGCGTTCTGGGTTTACCTTTTACAAAAAACCAGGCAGCGGCGATAAATAAGGTGTAGATCAGAATTTGAGCCCATGACCGCCAATCGAAGTCAGACGAAAAAGCACTGGTTACTCCAGGCCATTGTCTGGCATGAACCAGCGTATTGTTGACTAAATAGGCGACCAGGAATGCCAGCATTATCCAGCTAAATAGGCGACTAAGAGTGTCCGCACGGCCTGGGAGTGGTTCTGCAGTTTCCATCGCTGCTTGCTCTGCTTAGTTATTATTTTGATCGAAATTGTTAACCAAACGCTGTCACCCGGCAGTGCAATGTGATGCATTAGGGGTTGGCGACTGCACGTGGTTGATATTTAAATAAAAAACGGGGCGGAATCCCGCCCCGTGTACCACTTATACTACAGATCCAATACGCGGTTACGCTGATTGGAGAAGCCTATTTCGGCAATCTTCAGGTAAGACCCCATTTCACGAAGTGAAGCCTGGAAGCTGTCGTCAATTTTCGTGGCAAGTGCGCTGTGATCTCGAGTTTCTTCGAAAACCTCTGCTGCAGCTTCACCGAAGCTGTCATAGATTTCATCGCTGAAAGAACGTAATTCAACGCCATGATCATTCACCATACGTGAGAGATATAGGCCGTTGTTCGCAATTGCTTCTTCTGGCTGCGCTGCGTTTTCTTCCATGCAGGCTGCCTCGATGACGGCTTTTTCGTAGTTGCTTCGCTTACCCCACCATTCGGCATTCATACCGAAAGCAAGACCACCGCCTGGCTCGTGCATGCCCGGCGAATAGTAGAACTTTGCAGCTTCGTAGAACTTCATGAAGAAGTCGTTGTAAGGACCGACCCACTCTGTTGCGTCGATAGCTCCCGAAACGAGGTTCTCATAGATTTGACCACCAGGCAGCGAAACCGGTGAAGCCCCCAGTTTTGCCATGACGTCTCCGCCCAGGCCAGGAATTCGCATTTTCAGACCTTTGAGGTCATCTGCAGTTTCGATTTCCTTGTTGAACCAGCCGCCCATTTGCGTACCGGTACCACCACAGGTGAGAGCTTTCAGGCCAAATTCACCAGAAAGCTCATCCCACAACGCCTGCCCGTCTTTGAACTTGATCCAGGCGTTCCACTCAGCGTTGGTCATGCCAAAAGGCACTGATGTGAAGTAAGCGAAACCCGGGTGCTTACCTTTCCAATAGTAATCTGCTGCGATATATGCCTGACTGTTGCCAGCGGCGACTTCATCGAATACATCGAATGCCCCAACGCGTTCGCCCGCAGCGAAGTACTGGGTTTCAATTGCACCGTCAGACAGTTCAGTGATTCGCGCTGCCAATCGCTGAGCACTTAATCCAAGACCTGGAAAATCTCGAGGCCAGGTCGAAACAATGGTGAGTTCGGTTTTAGATTGAGCAATCGCCGGGGCTGACGCTATGGTGCCGGCAGCAGCAGTTGCAGCGGCGCCTGCGACGGCACCTGTTTTGATAAAATCTCGTCTTTTCATTGTCAGGTATTCTCCAACATGTTGTTTTCTATGTGCTTATGGCGATGCAGTAGTAAATTTTTCCGAATTCACTCAGACATCGGAAGGCGTCACCAATATGTAAATTGCCGTTGGAGAGTAACACTTTTTGACTTTATATTGTGCCAATTGATCGGATTGGCAGCGACATCTTCTGTAGCAACTAACGATGGTCGTTGTCTTATGAGTTGGATATTTCCAGAATTGCCTGAAAAATTGTTGGATCTTTGGTGTGAGTTAATTCGCCGTCAGGTGGAAAATGCAAATCTTGCAGCCTGGACAACCAAAATCGCAACGCGGCCGCTTTGATGGCGATCGGCCATGCGTCTTTTTCAGATGAATTCCATTGACGGACAGATTCATAGCCCTGGAGCAGGGCATCGGCGCGTTCTTCATCCACGCTGGCATCGGGCCGACGGCACCAGTCGTTAAAGGCTATGGCAATATCGTACAACATACACCCGTCACAGGCGTAGTAGACATCGATAACGCCACTGATACTGGTTTGTTCAAACAACACGTTATCGCGAAACAGATCGGCGTGAATAACGCTGCGCGGCAAGGTATCGAGCAGTCCTTCAGCCTGAATTCCGAGCTCCTTTCGAAGTAGCTGCTGGCGAGATAAGCTAAGGCAGTTCATCACTTGGCTGGCCGTGGCATCACGCCAGCCAGGCCCACGGGAATCTGCCCGCGGTGATGGATAGTTTTGACACACCAGATGCATGTTTGCCATTGTTACGCCCAGTGCGTAGCAATCCCGGGCATTCACCTCTGTTTTATCAGCGCCTGGCAAGCAATTAACTAAGGTAGCGGGTTTGCCGGCCAGCGTGCCGGTGTAGATATTCGCGTCTGACAGTATCGGTCGAGCGCAGGGTATGTTTGCCGTGTAGAGAATATGCAACAGTTGCATAAACCATTCGACATCGACGGCACTCTCGTTTTCAACGATAGTGAGCACATAGCGGCCCGAACTGGTGTCTACAAAATAGTTAGTATTTGTGATGCCGGCCTTTATGCCGGTTAGTTCATTTAGTTCGCCCACACGATAGCCTTGCAGGAAGGGCGCAAGCTGTTGCTTTGTGATGGTTGTAAAAACTGACATGCAAAATTGCCGCGGGCGTTAGGCAGCCGGGCAGGTTAGAGCAGGCAGATCTAGATTTCCATGCTGATGTCGTCGTTGGCGAAAACAGTGTCCATGTCTACCCCTTCGTAGAAGTCGAATATTTTCTCGATGACCTTGTCCGGATCATCTTCGATGGTGAAAAGGTCAAGGTCAGACTCGCTGATGGTGCCCATCGCTAACATCGAATCGCGCAGCCAATCTACAAATCCGTCCCAAAACTCGTGGCCCACCAGTATCACCGGAATTTTTCGGGATTTACCCGTTTGAATCAGAGTAAGAATTTCAGCCATTTCATCCAGTGTGCCAAAGCCGCCAGGCATCACCACATAGGCCGAAGCATATTTTACAAACATTACCTTACGGGCAAAAAAGTACTTAAAGGTGATGCCAATATCCTGATAAGGGTTGCCGGATTGCTCAAATGGCAGTTGTATGTTTAAACCGACACTGGCAGATTTCCCGGCGTAGGCGCCGCGGTTGGATGCCTCCATGATTCCTGGTCCGCCACCACTGACGACAGCAAACCCGGCATCCGATAGTTTTCGCGATATCTCTTCAATCAGGACGGAGTATTTATGATCCGGAGAAAATCGTGCCGAGCCAAAGACACTGACTGACGGGCTGATAGCTGCCAGCTTCTGAAAACCTTCAACAAATTCAGCCATAATCTGGAAAATTTTCCAGGATTCCCTGCTCAGAGCGTGATCGATATCGGCTGATTGTCTGAGTTGAGGCTTTCGCTTAATGGGGGGTTTAGTCATGAATTTTTATCACTGTGTGTCAGCAGCAGAGACGTCGCCGCTGTGTTGCCGTAATATATCGAGACAGCTTGCAGGGTTCCTTGCAGCGCCTACCTTGGTCGAACAGGATCGAACGGATAATTGTAGCTGATGTTCTTCTGCATTCGTCGCTTGTTGCTAAAGTGTATTTACTAACTAATTACAGGGCCTGAAATGTCTGACTCGCCGCCACTGGTACTGGTTGATGGATCGTCTTATTTGTTCCGTGCCTTTCATGCGCTGCCGCCGTTGACAAATAAGTCAGGTGAGCCAACCGGCGCGATGCTAGGTGTTGTGAATATGCTGCGACGATTACTGGAGACCTACAACCCAACCCATATGGCAGTGGTTTTTGATGCCAAGGGTAAAACATTCCGCAATGAGATGTATGCCGATTACAAGGCGACGCGTCCACCAATGCCGGATGATCTGAGAGCACAGATTGAGCCATTGCATAATTTGATTCGTGCCATGGGTTTGCCATTGTTAAGCGTGGCCGGGGTAGAAGCCGATGATGTGATTGGTACTTTGTCGAATCAGGCGTCTGAGGCGGGTAGGAAAGTCATTATCTCAACCAGTGATAAGGATTTGGCGCAGCTGGTCAATGAACACGTCACTCTGATCAACACCATGAGCCGAACCACCCTGGATATTGAGGGCGTGACGGAAAAATTTGGTGTGCCACCCAACCGGATTATCGATTATCTGGCCCTGATGGGCGACACATCAGATAATATTCCAGGTGTGGTTAAATGCGGACCAAAAACCGCGGTTAAATGGCTTGGCCTCTACGATAGTTTCGAGGGAGTACTGGCTCATGCTGATGAGGTGAAGGGTAAAATCGGTGAGAATTTACGCGCGGCAATCCCGACTCTGCCGCTGTCTTACGAACTTGCGACGATCAAGCTGGATGTCGAGCTGGATCAAAGCATTGAAGAGCTTTCTATCGCAGAGCCTGATAAAAAAACACTGCGAACCTATCTTGAACGCTTTGAATTTAAATCCTGGCTGAATGAGCTTGATGGCAATAAACCTGTCAAGGTGGCGACAGCGCCTGCGGTTGCCGCAGCGCAAAAAGTGTTGAAGCGTGATTACCAGGTGGTGAATGATTCGGCACAGCTGGAGAACTGGATTGCCAGGATCCGGAAGGCGGGTGTATTTGCTTTTGACACAGAGACGACCAGCATCAATTATATGGATGCCGAGATTGTTGGTTTGTCGTTTGCGGTTGAAGCAGGTGAAGCCGCCTACGTGCCACTGGCACATGATTACGAGGATGCACCAAAACAATTGGATCGCACTGCAACACTGGCACTTTTCAAACCGCTGCTTGAAAGCAATGAGATCAGGAAGATTGGCCAGAATCTGAAGTATGATCGCAATGTACTGCTGAATTACGATATAGATTTGTGTGGTATAGAACACGACACCATGTTGCAGTCTTACGTCTGTGATGCGGCAGCGAACCGCCACGATATGGATGAGCTGGCGAAAAAATACCTGGATATCCAAACCATTCATTTTGAAGACATAGCGGGTAAAGGAAAAAAACAGATCACCTTCAATGAAATTGATATCGATAAGGCGGCGGAGTATGCCGCAGAAGATGCTGATGTCACTCTGCAACTGCACCATGTGTTATGGAATACGCTGGAGCCTGAGCCATCCCTGCGAAAGGTGTATCGGGAAATCGAAATGCCGTTGTTGCAGGTATTGTCTACTGTTGAGCGTACAGGGGTTGAGATAGACGCTGAAATGCTGGCCACGCAGAGCGAAGAGCTCGCCCGCAGTATTGGTGAAATTGAGGAGCTTGCCTACGAGGATGCTGGCAAGAAGTTTAATCTTGGCAGTGCCAAGCAGATTGGCGATTTGCTATACAACGTCAAAGAAATCCCGGTAATACGCAAAACGCCTAAAGGGCAACCATCCACCGCAGAAGATGTTCTGGAACAATTGGCAGCCGACTATCCTTTGCCTAAGTTGATTTTAAAGTACCGCAGCTTAAGTAAACTGAAATCCACTTACACGGATAAACTTCCGCAGCAAATTAACGGTCGTACCGGTCGTGTACACACGTCGTATCATCAAGCGGTCGCATCGACTGGTCGATTGTCATCGGCTGATCCTAATTTGCAAAACATACCCATTCGGACTTACGAAGGTCGCCGCATTCGCGAGGCGTTTGTTGCGCCGAAGGGCTATAAGTTACTGGCAGCAGATTATTCGCAAATTGAATTGCGTATCATGGCGCATTTATCGGCCGATGACAGCTTATTGATGGCATTTTCTGATGGGCTGGATATTCACAGCGCTACTGCAGCGGAAGTCTTTGGGACGTCACTTGATGATGTGGACGCTGATGGCAGACGCGCAGCCAAGGCGATTAATTTTGGTCTAATCTATGGCATGTCCGCGTTTGGCCTGGCGAGGCAGCTGGATATACCACGTGGAGATGCACAACAATATATTGATCTCTATTTCGAGCGTTACCCGGGCGTTAAAATCTATATGGATTCCACTCGTCTTAATGCCAAACATCAAGGTTATGTGGAAACCGTTTTTGGCCGGCGCCTTTATCTGCCGGAAATCAATTCCAGTCGTTATCAAATGCGGCAGTATGCTGAGCGCACTGCGATAAATGCCCCCATGCAAGGTACTGCAGCGGATATTATCAAACGTGCGATGATTAGTGTTGATCACTGGCTGCGGGAGGAAAAAATTGATGCACGCGTGATTATGCAGGTGCACGACGAGTTGGTGCTTGAAGTGGCTGAATCACAGACAGACAAGGTCAGTAAAAAGATCTCCGAAATCATGACGCAGGCGGCTGAGCTGGCGGTGCCTCTGGAGGTTGAAATTGGTCTGGGTGATAACTGGCAGGAAGCCCATTAATGGTGATTTATTTAAGTCTTTGGAATTAAAATATTGAGTAGAAACCCGAATGAAGTTAACGCTGCCACCGTAGCGGCTAAAGCCGGGCATTTTCTGGATGTGCATAGTGGTGCGATCACTCCGGAAATTCAGCTATCAACCACGTATGCGCGTGATGATCGTTACCAGTTGCTGAATGCGGCCAATGTCTACGGGCGTGATGATAACCCTACCTATGTTCATGCAGAGCGCACGCTGGCCGATCTTGAAAACGGTGAGGGATGCCGTTTATTTGCATCGGGGATGGCCGCAATAGCGGCAATTTTTTATACGTTGCGTCCAGGTAGTCATGTGGTGATACCAAATTCGATGTACTGGGGTGCGAAAAGCTGGCTAAAAGCACATTGTGAACGTGCAGATATATTTCTTACCGAGTATGAAAACGCTGATACAGAAAGTATTGAAGCGGCAATGCAGGGACATTTGAATACCAAAATTGTCTGGGTTGAAACCCCGTCAAACCCGATGATGCATGTAACTGATATTGCATTGGCCGCCGAGATTGCTCATGAACATGGAGCGATGCTTTGTGTCGATAGCACCGCAGCGACACCGGTCTACACCCGACCTCTGGATTTTGGTGCTGATTTGGTGGTGCATTCTGCCACTAAATATCTAAATGGCCACAGTGATGTACTGGCTGGTGCTATTGTCACACGCGAAGACCATCCGCTATGGGAAGCTATTTGTCGGGAACGGCACGATGCGGGAGCAGTTCCTGGCGGTATCGAATCCTGGTTGCTGCTGCGTGGTATGCGCACTCTGTTTGTGAGGGTGCGGGCAGCGACCGAAAATGCCCGAAAGATTGCCGAGTTCCTTCAACAGCATAACAATGTAGAAACCGTTTACTACCCTGGTCTGGAAAGCCATCCAGGATATGCGATAGCTAAAGCACAAATGGATGGCGGTTTTGGCGCTATGCTGTCCTTCGAGGTTGCAGGTGGCAAACAGGCAGCTTTGCATGTAGCCGGTCAGTTGCAGATTATTACCAGTGCGACTTCTCTTGGTGGCGTTGAAACTTTAATTGAACACCGTCATTCACTGGAGCCGGAAGAAAATCAGATTCCAGAGAACCTGCTGCGATTAGCCGTTGGAATAGAGCATATAGATGATCTTATTGCTGATCTCGATGCAGCTTTATAGCACTAACCATTGTTCTTCACATATTAATTTCGTTTCACTTGATCTTTGATTTCACAGAGTTTTTTTTACTCTTGCCATTGTTAACCTGTAGTCGACGCAAGAAGAAAATCTTGTTGTTATAAAGAACTCTGCAAACGCGTCACTGCCAATCAATATTCGAAAATTCGTTCTCTCGCGATTTGCGAGCGTGACTGGAATAGGCCAGATTTGATCGTTCACGGTGAGTAGTGTTCTGATGGTTTAGCGCTTTTCAGGCTGGCCATTGGAATTGTGAATTACGCGATAATCTACTACTCACGCTTCGCAATAAACCAGGGTGCGTTCCGTCCGTTGCAAAGGATGAATGTCAAGTCGACAACAGCTTAATGAATTACGAGTGGTCAATTCGAAGCTGCTAGTGTGAATGGAAGAGGTTTTCGATCGGAATCAATACGGGCTTCAATGGCAGCAATATTGAGTTCGGGCAGGCAGAATCGTTCAACAGTACCAATCCTATATTTTGGATTTTGATGTATTAATTAAAGACTGTGTTCGCGCCTTTGCCCAGGCAGTTCAGGATCTGCTTTTAATATTGAATTGTGATGCACCGCAAGTTTTAAACCTTCCACAAGGCTTTGGGGTCCTGTTGTTAGATTACAAAACCGTTTGATGCTTTCGGGCATTTGCAGGATCGAGTAAAAAGGGACTGCAAAACGTTGGAGTCAGGGTTTTGCATTTGAGATAAAACTGAGAATGTGTCGAAGAGATTGATTTAACTGCTGCAAAAGTGAAATAGGTTGACCACGGTTGTTACACCAAACAAGTGCGTCTTTGTGGTCTATCACAATTCCACTTTTCTATTGTTCTATGGTCAAAAAAGCTTGGTTCAATTCCGCTTTCTTTTGTTGGCAGGGGTTACTCTTAGTCGCGCAACATATTCAGACAAAAGCCTAAGTGTTTCAAAAGAGAGCGCAGGGCGTTAATTGCATTACGGACCATAAATGACAACAACAAAAACAGATGTTGGCGGAAATATCAGTGAGCCTGGCGCTGGGCACTCGTATTACCTTGGTGCGCTGTTCAGCAGTGCCGGTAGTTTTCTGAGAAAAAGATATCGAAGTGCTCGTGACCTTAACGACGCGGAGTTTTTATCGCTTTTTGATATTCCGGAGGTTAATTCAAGAATTGATCATGGCTTTAATATCAAAGCAACAGCGGCGTTGTTAAACCATTTCCAGTCAAGAGTAGAAGAGAATTGGCTAAATCCACCGGAGCAGTTGGTTGATCTGGCATTCGACAGGTCAAATGCGAGTGATGAGGAAATCATTTCCCGCGCGGACCTGGTGCTTGACTATGATCTCGAGTGGAGCGGAGTGCCGCCAGAAATAAATTCATTTGGTGAGATCGACTGGCAGCGAAATATTCTTCAGAACCGTGATTGGCTATTCCGTTTAAATCGACATAGCTGGTGGCCCTTGCTGGGGCTTGCCTATCAACGCAGCGGCGATGAACGCTACGCAAAAGCTTTCGCGGAGCAATTATCTGCATGGATCAATAATAATTTCCCGCTGGATAACAGCCAGACTGATCCACATGTCTGGTCCAGCGAGCAGGTTGCACTCAGGCTGCGGGTGAGCTGGATACCGGCGTTTGGCATGTTCTATCACTCGCCATATTTCAACACCACGCGCAAGCTTGAGATGTTGCGGTCAATTTTTGATCAGGCCAGATTTTTAAAGCAACAGAAAGCGCAGGATGATCTTCTACTGAGTGGCGGACTGGTCAGTGCCGGTCTGTCATTTCCGGAAATTCGGGAAGCCAGTAAGTGGCGGCAGGTAGCATTGCAGCGTTGTCGCGAGTATCTGATTGGTAACGAGCAACAGCGATCTACAAATTTGCTTGCAGTAAGCGATCGCGCGCACGCGGAATCGCTGGTGAGCGCACCGGCCTGAGCCTCGCTTTGCGGTTTATTGACCGCTTTGAGGCAATGAATAGGGACCAACTTTCTGGTCCTTTTTTGTCGGTGAAATCGATGGCTTAGCCTGGTTGTCCAATTTGATATAATGCGTTTTTCATCTGTTTAGCGTATTGCCTGTGGATCTGTTGTTGCAGTGCGGCTTCACTGAAGCGACCTGCGTGATAAGCAGCCAGTAGTTTTTTCATTGGCCGGTTGTGCTCGGGCCAATGAGAGACCAGCCGATTCACGTAGTCCTGCGCTGACTCGCCGGGTTCACGCATAACTCCTTTTTTGGCGAATCTCCGACAAAACAACTGCCACTGGGCCTCGCAGGGATCTGGCTTGCGGCGATTTGCGAAATTTGCGGGAAATAGAATTAGCAGCATCCAAACCATTGCTGAAGCCAGGATCACCAACGCGATTACCACGCCACTGGGCTTTTCAAGACCCAACTTTTTCCACAGCTCATTTTGCTGACCGGAGTCAAAACCAATGACCAATTGCTGCCAGGCGTAGTTCATTGAATCCCATTTCAACTGGATGTCATTCACCCATGAGGGTTCAAACTGGCTAAGAAAACCATTGTTGAACTCATCACCCAGTATGGCTTCAGTTCCTTGTTCAACGCGTTCCGGAGCCACCGCTGCGGTGGGATCGTAGCGTTTCCATTGGCCGTCGATATAAGCCTCTGCCCAGGCGTGTGCATCGGATTGTCTGACAATCATATAATCGCCATTGAATTTACCACCCAGATAACCGGTCACTACCCTTGCCGGTATGCCGGCAGCACGCAAAAGGAAAACGAAACTACCAGCGTAGTGTTCGCAAAAGCCTTCACGAGTGCCGAATAAAAAATCATCAATGGCATTGTCACCAAGGCGTTGAGGTTTCAACGTGTATGAAAATTTCTGAGTATTGAATGCCCGTAGTATTTGATTAGCCAGAACAGTGTCATTGGGAAATTGCATTCTTAAATCACGTGCCCATGCGCGCGCTTTAGGGTTGCTGTCGGTTGTTAGCAGGTGCATAGCGGTGGGTTTTTCTACCGGCGTAAACCGGTCAGACAGAAGAGATGTCGCCTGATATTGTGTGACACGATCCAGACGCTTCAGGGAATTGAGTTGTCTCTCGCTATTGGTGTGTGCAATCGTTTCGATCAAGCCGTTGCGCTTCGCCTGAACTGGTAGAGAAGCAGGGGTGTCGAGCACCGGCAACCAGGGGTTGTAGCTCGGCTCCATGGTAATGGTGTAGTGGCTGTCACCCGGTGTTTGTTCAAGTGGTGTGGTTCCAGCAAAGCGATGGGATCCATCAATAAACCAGTCGTGCCCGTCAAAGCCACTGAGTATCGGCCCGCGCCAGTACAGTTCAAAAGGGCTGGGGACTCCTTTTTCAAACTGTACCCGAAATGCTACTTCATCTGATTTACTGAGCTCTGAGATACTACCAGGAGACATTCGGTCAGATAAACCAGTTAATGATTTACCGTTGCCGCCTTCGCCCCAGCCTGGAGTGGTAACTCGTGGTACGGCAACGAACAACACCATTGCGATTGGAATAGCCTGTAACAGTAACTTGGATGTGAGATGCACCATGGTGCGGGTGTCCAGTTCGGCAGCGCCCCGCTGTATTGAAAACAAAGACAAACCAATGAAAAATATGGCTGGTATAGAAACCAGCGCTGCGACGATTGTTTGCCAATAGAAAAACTGCGTTAGCAGTAAAAAAGTGCAAAGCACCACAAGCAGAGTTGCATCGTAGATTCGTTTGCTCTCCGCGAATTTAAAACCGAGCAATAGAAATAAAAATGCGACACATGGATCTCGGTCGAAGAAGTGCCCATAGTGAAAAACAATTGCCATCGCCGCCAGCAACACAACTGGAGTCATTAGAAAATGGCTTATTTGGTTTCTGTAATCGAAAGTGGGCGTCACCTTCGCCAGTACCAACAGCATACCCGGTATTGATATCCAAAGCGGCAGATGTATCGCGAGCGGAAACTGCGCCAGTAGAACCGTGATGCCCAGAGTGCGACGCGTGCGCCTGGATAGCGTCTGAGTCTCAACAGGTGTCTCAGCCATTATCGGTGTTCACTCTTAAAGCTGGCGAGTTGCCGGAGACAGTCTTGTTTATGAGTGGGTCCCTGGTTGCGTGAAAAGGCAACTCCGGGTAATTCAAAACTGTAAGGAGTGGCGTTTTGCTCTGCAGCTTGGACCCACGCGCATAATCGCGACAGTCGTTGTTCAACGGTTAATTGGCCCTGAGTATCCTGCCAACGGATGGATGTGCTTGCACTGGCATATTCCGGCTCGAATTCTTTGCTATACCAACCGGCGCCTCGGGCGACCTGTTTCCATGCAACGCTTGAGAGAGAGTCGGTCTCCTGATAGCGTTTCAGTTGTTTATATTCGCGTTCTCCGCGGATTTTAGTCTGCGCATCCTTAGCGTTTTCCTCACTACCTGGAACTGGCGGGGCAGAAGTTTCTGGCACCGGGTAAACATAGGCGGTGATCCGTGCGTGCACATAGCCCCAACCACGCCATAAGCCAAGCGGGAAATCACTCGACAACGTGATTCGGCCAAGCTCTAGTAGACCACGTTGACAATCTTGCGTACGAAGGCTTGCGGTGGTTGTTGAGTTGGGCGCAATATCAATTATGTCGCTGGTGCCATTGGCTGCAACATTGATTGAATGTCTTCGACGGCGACGATCCTCTTTCAGGGAGATTTCGAAAAGAAGAGGGGTGTCTGCATAGGTGTCTGAGGCTGCAGCCGCTTGTAATTTAAGCTGCGTCAGGTTCAGGTATGTTGAAAGTAAACATGAGGCAAATAGGCCCAGCATGATAAAACTTAATGCATAGCCCAGATTTAAACCGTAGTTCATGGAAGCCAGCAGCATTACCATTACAACGCCCAGAAACGCTAGTCCGCGCCCGGTGGGAAGTATATAGATGCGTTCATGACGCAGTGTTATCGGTAGTTGGTCTCGAGCATCAACGCGCAACAGTCGTTGTTTAAAACGCCGGCGCGGTGTATCAGTTAATGTGGAAGTTATTGTAGCCATTGATGATGGACTCTCGGTTTGCGGCGTTTTAATTCGCCTGTCGCCCGTGAATTGTGCGGGCTAAACCACATCAACACTGTTTAAGATTTCACGGGCGATCGGTAAACCCACCTTAAGAGTGCCGGCCAGACGGTGAGATGCTACCGACGGGAATACCGCTTGAATGTCTTCCGGTAACACCATTTCCCGCTGGTGCAATAGTGCCCAGGCGCGGCTCATGGCCAACAGGCTTAAACCGGCGCGAGGGCTTAGCCCACTTGCACATTTACCTTCGGCAGCAAGCTGACGGGTGGCTTTCAACAATTCCTGTGTGTAGTCGAGCACGGGTGGTGCCGTATAAATTTGCTTTACTTTTGCCTGCCAAAAGAGAATATTTTGCGGGTTGGTCAGTGCGCTGGAAGAATCAACGAGTCGCCGTCGATCTCCACCCGTAAGAAGAGTTCGTTCGGCTTCATCGCTGGGGTAACCAATTTCAATACATGAAATAAAACGATCCAGTTGGGATTCCGGCAGCGGATATACACCTAGTTGCTCCAGTGGGTTTTGGGTAGCGACCACAAAGAAAGGCGCATTCATCTGGTGCGTTTGACCATCGATAGTGACCTGTGATTCTTCCATCGCCTCCAGCAATGCGCTTTGGGTCTTTGGCGGCGCCCGGTTGATTTCATCGGCCAGTAATAGAGAGGTGAATATTGGTCCGGGGTGAAAACGGAAATCCTGGTTCGCGACGTCGAATATCGATATTCCGATGATATCGGCCGGCAGCAGGTCGCTGGTGAATTGCACCCGATTCCAATGTAGTCCAAGTGTCGATGCGAGTGCTCGTGCCAGTGTGGTTTTACCTACTCCAGGTATATCTTCGACCAGCAAATGACCGCCGGCCAGCATGGTGGCAAGTGCCAACTTTAATTCACGGCTTTTCCCAATAACTATTGACTCAAGCTGTGCTGTTACGTCGTCAATCAAATTGGCAGTGTTATGTATCTGTTCGGGAGAATTCATTTGCGTGGTCTCACACCCTGGCAATTTTGGTCCGGTGATTCCGGATCTGTTTGTAGTAGAGTCGGCGTAGTGACGCCTATCTTGAAAACATGTCGCTGGGTTGAGAGCTGGATTCAGACATAAGAATTTATCGCGAGAATGCAAAAAATTGCGATGTTTATTGGAGATTTGCTTGTGTTTATTCCTCAGATGCGCAACATTGGGGGATTCAAGGTCTGGATGGCCAACGTTTTATATCCCTTGTTCGAAATTAATGTCCTTAGTCTGTACAAATGGGCAAAATTTCAGAAGATGCATTGGTAAAAGTGGTCGTTGAGTCAGGTAATCAGATGTTTTGAGAGCCAATTAATTGTCTTTGCGGTTTATCTTGCCGGGATTTGGTCGATACCGTGGGGCGCGTGAAGTTTAAATCTTGAATTTGCGCTTAAAATCGATATAGAACTAAATAATAAGAAATGGTTGGAAGCGTGGCACAGCGCGATAACCCCCTGATGGAGTAATATAATGTTTGGACTCTCGAGTCAGAACGCAAACGAGATTTACACGCTGGAGATTCCGGGTCGTGCCGGTGTGATTGGTTTGTCTGCGTGCCCCGGAGTGCGTCTTGATTCCCCCAAGCGTGGCGCCCATCTGCGATACCTAAAGCGTGATATCGCCGCTTTTCAGGAATGGGGAGCTACCGGAGTTGTCAGCCTGAATGAAGAAGAAGAGCTCCATGGGCTGGGGCTGGGAGACCTTGGTCATCAATTGATAGAATCCGGTTTCACCTGGCGGCACTTTCCAATCGAGGATATGAATGTGCCTGAACCTGAATTTGAGGGCTCCTGGCAAGTCGAGAGTCAGCAAATCTGTGCTTCGCTGGCAGCCGGGGAGCGAATAATTATTCATTGTCTGGCCGGTTTGGGTCGAACCGGTATGATGGCTGCGCGGCTATTGGTTGATATGGGCATGGAACCGGAGCGTGCAATTGTAGAAGTTCGTCGCGTTCGGAACAGAGCGATCCAGACTACCGCTCAGGCAGAGTATGTCCATCAATTCGGAAAAAAAACTTCGGCCGATCGCTGGTCTCGGCTGCAAGGTCGGCAAACGTCGGTCAATCGCCCGGTTACTGGTGCGCATAACAGCAATGGCTCTGGCGACTTTGACATGAAAGGTTTTGGTACCTGACTCACGAAAAAACGTCCGGTTTGCGCAGTGTAAGCCGGACAAATTAAGCAGTTGTGGTTTCTCGAAACCTCGTATTACCTCCGAATTTGCACCCCAATGTAACTCCATATCATAGTTAAAATTTGCCCTCCAGGTGACAGAGCCCTAGACGGAAGCGTCTTTGTGGTATTTAATGGGGAAGAGGAGTGGATACTCCCTGACAGATAACTTAATAAGAAACAAACGGTACGGAGGAGCACCAATGTTAAAGTCGCTTAACATCGATCCGGGCAAGTGCACGGGGTGTATGCAATGTGAAATGGCCTGTTCGCTAGAGAACGAAGGTGTATTTAACACAGCAAAATCGAGAATTAAGGTATTCAGTTTTCACGAAGAAGGGCGGTTTGTCCCCTACACCTGCACTCAATGTGATGAGGCTTGGTGCATGCAGGCATGCCCCGTTGATGCCATTGTGCTGAATCCGGCGACAGGATCGAAAGACGTGGTTTCGGATCTTTGCGTTGGTTGTAAGGTTTGCACTATCGCCTGCCCGTTTGGCACAGTTAATTACAATGCTGACTCCGGCAAAGTTGTGAAATGCGACTTATGTGGCGGCGATCCACAATGTGCAAGCGCATGCCCAACGGATGCCATTACCTACATTGATGCTAACGCCACCGGTCTTGACAAAATGAGACAGTGGGCCGGTAAAACTGACAACGCTACGAGTGGAGGTTAATCATGGGCTGGACTAGACAAATTCTGCGCGTCAATCTGACTGAAGGATCGTGCATTCCCGAGCCACTGAACATGGATTGGGCAAACCAGTATCTGGGCCAGCGTGGGCTGGCCACCCGTTATCTGGCAGAAGAGATTGATCCGTCGTGTGATCCTCTCGGTGCCGATAATAAACTGATCATGGCGACCGGGCCGCTAACTGGCACGATGGCGTCAACAGGGGGTCGCTATTCGGTGATCACAAAAAGCCCTTTGACTGGTGCTGTTGCGTGTTCAAATTCGGGCGGGTTTTTCGGTGCGGAACTGAAGAACGCTGGTTGGGATATGATTATTTTTGAAGGTAAAGCCTCAGAACCGGTCTACCTGCATATTGAGAATGATAAAGCCACGCTAATGTCGGCGGCTGATTACTGGGGTAAGTCCTGCTGGGAAACAGACGAACTTCTGCATGCCAAACATCAGGATCCACAAATGCGGATCGCAGTGGTGGGACGTTCTGCAGAATCCGGTTGCCTGTACTCATCCGTGATCAACGACTTACACAGAGCTGCCGGTAGATCCGGTGTGGGGACTGTGATGGCCTCCAAGAATTTGAAGGCAGTGACCGTGCGGGGTTCACTGGGAGTGGGTAATATTCAGGATCCTGCAAAATTTATGGAAGCAGTTACTGCGGGTAAGAAAGTTCTGGCAGAAAATGCAGTAACCGGTGAAGGTTTGCCTGCATTGGGCACTCAGGTGCTAATGAACGTGATAAACGAAGTCGGTGCAATGCCAACCAGAAACATGCGTGAAGTGCAGTTTGAAGGGGCTTCCAAGATTTCCGGTGAAGCCATGCTTGAGCCTCGAGCCAGTGACGGAAAACCTAACCTCACGCGTAACGGAGGCTGTTTTGCCTGCACTATCGCTTGCGGACGCATTTCAACGATTGATCGAGAGCATTTTTCGGTCAAAGAAAAACCGCAATACTGGGGCAACTCAGGTGGTCTGGAGTACGAAGCCGCCTGGGCATTAGGTTCTGATACCGGCATTGATGATCTGGATGCCCTGACCTATGTGAATTTTATTTGTAATGAAGATGGTATGGACCCGATTTCATTTGGTGCCACAGTGGCTTCAGCGATGGAATTGTTTGAAGAAGGTGTGATTACCACACAGCACACCGGTGGTGTCGAACTTAAATTCGGTAATGCGCAAGCACTTTGCTGGGCGGTTGAACAATCTGCGACCGGCGAAGGTTTTGGTGCTGACTTAAATCTGGGGTCACGTCGACTCTGCGAAAAATATGGACGTCCGGAACTCTCCATGACCGTTAAAGGGCAGGAATTCCCGGCCTATGACCCTCGTGGAATTCAAGGTATGGGACTCACCTACGCCACTTCCAATCGTGGAGCCTGTCATCTTCGAGGCTACACGGTATCTTCGGAAATTCTTGGGGTGCCTGAAAAAACTGATCCGCTTCAGACTGAAGGTAAGGCGGGACTGGTTAAAGCGTTTCAGGATGCAACAGCGGCGGTTGACTCAGCCGGACTGTGTGTCTTCACCACATTTGCATGGACACTGGATGATATATCTCCGCAGATTGATGCTGCCTGCGATGGTGACTGGTCACCGGAGCGTTTAGTGGAAGTAGGGGAGCGTATTTGGCAACTTGAGCGTGATTTTAACATGAAGGCAGGCATCACTGGTGCAGATGACACTTTGCCAGATCGTTTGCTAAAGGATGCAGCCAAATCAGGACCAGCAAAAGGTATGGTGTGCGGTTTGGATAAAATGCTACCTGAGTATTATCAACTGCGAGGGTGGACCTCCAATGGCGAGCTCACCGCTGAAACACGCAGTAAGTTTGATCTGCCTGCCTAGTGCAGTCACTGCCGATTGTTTTCGGTGGTGCTATTGATGCAGTTAAACCCATTAAAAGCGGCGACCCATGTCGCCGTTTTTTTTATTTAAAATACGCAGTAGCCGCGCTGAGAAAGCGGCTTAGGAGAGAACTCCATGATTTACATCGTCGTGGGAGCGGGGCCAGCAGGTGTTGTCGCCGCCGAACATCTTAGAAAATTTGATCCTCTTGCTAATATATCCATTATTGGTTCAGAGCCAGAGCCTCCCTATTCGCGAATGGCTATTCCCTATTACCTGACTAACAAAATAGAGGAGAGCGGGACATATCTGCGTAAGACAGATCAATACTACCAATCGCGGAATATCAATATTGTTAATCAGCGTGTGAACGCTATTGATACAGAATTTAATCGGGTTGTTACCGATGACGGTGCCTACCGCTACGACAAACTACTGCTTGCTACTGGCGCCAGTCCGTCAGTCCCGCCGATCCCGGGTATTGATTTACCGGGTGTTTATAACTGCTGGACGCTTGAAGACGCTCGTGAAATTGTCAGGCTGGCAAAGCCTGGAGCGAGTGTGGTGTTAATGGGCGCAGGATTTATTGGTTGCATTATTCTGGAATCACTGGCGCTGCGTGAGGTAAAGCTTACTGTGGTAGAAATGGAAAATCGCATGGTCGCTCGCATGATGAACGACACCTCCGGAAATATGATAAAGCGCTGGTGTGAAGAGAAAGGCGTCACGGTAAACACATCAACCCGCGCGGAATCAATTGAGCAGGTTGCAGACGGTAAATTGCGCGTCAGCCTCAGCAGCGGCCAGGCGCTTGACGCAGACCTTGTTATCAGTGCGACCGGTGTGAAATCCAACATGCAGTTTGCGGTGGACAGCGGTTTACATTCGGATCAGGGAATTTTGGTTAACGAGTACCTTCAGACAAGTGATGCGGATATCTATGCTGCAGGCGATGTTTGCCAGGGTAAAGATTTTTCAACGGGTGAATATACCGTCCAGGCTATTCAACCCACGGCCGTTGAACACGCTAAAGTGGCTGCTGGCAATATGGTTCGAGGCCATCGATCACAACATGCCGGTAACGTAAATATGAATGTTCTCGATACAATCGGCCTGGTATCGGCTTCGTTTGGAAGTTGGATGGGGGTCGAGGGGGGCGAGTCTTCGGAACTTGTTAATGAAAAAGAGTACAAATACCTTAACCTGCAGTTTGAAAATGACGTGTTGGTAGGTGCCAGTAGTCTGGGGCTTACTCAGCATGTTGGCGTATTGCGAGGGCTCATTCAGTCTCAGACGCCATTGGGTGTTTGGAAAGACCGATTGATGAAAGATCCAATGAGAATAATGGAAGCATATCTGGCTTGTGCTCAGGCGCAGGCGACACCGGCTTAATGAAAATAAAATTCAAACTCTACGCAACCCTGCAACATCTGTTGCCTGCAGAAGCGGTTGATAATGCAGTTGAAGTCGAAGTGCCTGATCAAATCAGTCTGCACGAGGTGATCGATAGATTCCGGGTGCCACGCAAAAGCGCACACCTGGTATTAGTCAATGGCACCTATTTTGGCGATACTGACCGAGATACCCCGGGATTGTTATCCGAGGGTGATGTTCTGGCTGTGTGGCCGCCAGTTGCAGGCGGCTAGTAGCTAAAAATTATGCAGAAAATATCCTTTAGTCGGGAAATGGGTTTTACGCGCGCGGAATTCGATCGCATATTACCTTCGGCATTCGATGATCGAGCTTATAGTGTCAGCGGAAATTCGGTTAGCTGCCCAATTGATGGTGGTACGATGCATCTATCAATCAGTGAGCAAAAATTCCGCAATATTGCGTCTATATCGCTACCCTACCTTGAGATCGATTTTTGGTTTGAAAATTTGGATCAGCAGCAGGTTGATAGCACAATGCGCTTTTTTGATCTTCGCTATCAGCGTGGTGGTGGTTAACATTTTCTTACTATAGAAAGTGCGATACTTTAGTGACTGGTTGTCGCTTTACCAGCACTGAATTTTATTGGAAAACACATGGATTCACTCCAACAACAACCCTTAAGCGATGCGCTGGGCAGAGAGATTCACGATCTGCGAGTGTCGGTCACTGATCGCTGTAATTTTAGATGTGTATATTGCATGCCGAAAGAAGTATTCGGGCGGGGCTATAAATTTCTGGCGAAAAAAGAACTGCTGACTTTTGAGGAAATCGAACGGCTGGTGCGGATCTTTACCGAATTGGGTGTGCGAAAAATTCGCCTCACCGGTGGAGAACCTCTGGTACGCAGCGAACTCGAACACTTAATTGAAAAGATTGCTGCTGTTCACGGAATAGAAGATATCAGCCTGACCACCAATGCCGCCTTACTTACCGCCAGGCGCGCTCAAAGTTTGCGCTCTGCAGGACTGGGTCGGGTAAATGTTAGTCTGGATGCATTGGACGATGAGACATTTAAAGCTGTGAATGATGTTGGAGTCTCAGTACAAAAAGTCCTGGACGGAATCAACAATGCGAGTGAGGCCAATTTTGACTCTGTGAAAGTTAATATGGTGGTTAAGCGCGGCATGAACGAACACAGTATTTTACCGATGGCCAGGTACTTTCACGGTAGCGGGCAAATACTTCGATTTATCGAGTTTATGGATGTTGGTAATACCAATCGTTGGCACGACGACGCTGTAATCACCGGCGCTGAAATCATCGATATGATTCAGACTGAGCTCCCACTTGAGCAAATTGATCCTAATTATCGAGGTGAAGTTGCCAGTCGTTGGCAATATAAAGACGGTGGCGGCGAGATTGGTGTTATTTCATCTGTGTCCCAGCCATTTTGCGGGGACTGCAGTCGCGCGCGCTTATCGGCAGTCGGCAAACTGTATACTTGTCTGTTTGCTGCCGACGGGTTCAACTTAATGGATTTGCTGCGCAACGGTGCCACTGACATAGATGTAGAGTCAAAATTGCGAGCGCTTTGGTCCAGGCGTCGTGATCGCTATTCGGAAACTCGCACTGTTGAAAGTGTTCTGTTACCGAAAGTCGAAATGTCTCATATCGGTGGCTGACTTGACGATTGACCAATATCGTTCGGCGTTTTCATCGGCAATGCGCAGCTATAATGCGATGGAAACAACTAAGCGCCGGCATTTTGACTTTTTGACCTTACTGGATGCAAAAAAAAAGAAGTTCAACCTGCAGGCAACTCCGCAAGAGGCAAGTAAGCTCGAGCAACTGCTTAAAGATCATCACGAGGAAGTTCAGGCTTTTAAGTTGCGTTGCGATTCGCTGAAACTAGAGAATCCCCAGGCACACCGCGCAATGTTTGATTATATTGCCGAGCTTAACGGTGCCACTCTCTCCCACGGTAACTCTGTTAGCCACTGAAACCTTTTCAGACCATTTGCGATCCATCCACTGCTCAATGGAGCGTAGAGGATTGCTCTGAGCCACGACAATCGTAAAATTTCATGGCGAAGGGGACTTATGAGTCATTTCTTAACCGATGGGTAAGTCGCGAACCTGCCAGTTTGCAGTATGATCTTGATTCCTGTCACAGTATCGCGTCGATTTTTGCACAATCAACCAGAGAGAGTGTGCTTTTTTCGCCCGTAATGTGGACTGTGTCTACATGAAATGTGTTCAACGAAATTAACTCGCGAATGGTATTACACAACTTCGGTTTGCGGCCGAAATAGAGTTATGGAGGGACGGCGTGCGTTAAGCGCTTCGTTTCACAGTTTTTGTCTGTTCTTCACTATTGGTATATTTTACAGCGTGACAGCACAGGGTGAGACCCTGTGGTTTGTGTCCTCTACTGCACCGGGCGGCGATTTCAGTGGACAGTCAGTTGACTGTCGTAAACTGCCGGCAAATCTTCGCATAGGTATAAAATTATGAGTTCAATGATCAAAAGAATTTTCGGAATTGTATTCTGTCTATGGGCGAGCGTGGTCAGTGCGCAGGATAGCTATACGTTGAGTGCGGGTGATGAAGTCGCGATCACGGTATTTGGTGAGCCTGATCTTTCGATGAATATCAAGCTGAGCGAAAACGGGGAGCTGAATTTTCCGCTTTTGGGTACCTTAAACGCGGGTGGCATGTCGGTATCCGAATTGGAAAGAACGATCACTCAGGAGCTAACTGGCACTTATCTCATTGATCCGGATGTTCGTGTGTCTGTCGCTGAATATCGTGAAATTTACATAAACGGTGAGGTAAACAGCCCAGGTGGCTTTATTTACAAGCCAGGCTTAACTCTGGACAAAGCGATAGCGTTGGCTGGTGGGTACTCTGAAAAAGCGTCAAAGGAGCGAGTGACTCTCACCCGTGTAATCAACGGTGTGTCTCAGCAGTTTAGTCTGCGTTCTACAGATGCTCTTTTGCCGGGCGACATTATTTCAGTTGCTGAGTATCTGCAAATCTTTATTAATGGCGAAGTGCAGCGTCCTGGGAACTATCCCTATCAGTCTGGTCTGACACTTGAAAAAACCATTGCTCTGGCTGGTGGGTTCACCGGACGTGCATCAAAAAGACGCATCAAAGTCACTAGAGATATTGATGGTCAGCAGCAAGAGGGAAAAATTAGAATGCGAGATCCGGTCTACCCTGGAGATATTGTTTCCGTGCCGGAAGGCTTTTTTTAAGGCGAGCTGTTTTTTATGAAATCACTGCACCCACTTGATAGTACGTTGACAGAGTTCAGAAAGGACGAAGTCAATTTTAATCTGGAACGTTATTTCCAGGCAATACTGGATAATAAATGGCGTATAGCTCTGTTTGTATTGACAGTGTTAATCGCCTCATACCTGATAATTAGCAGTCTGAAGCCGCAATACAGGGCGACAGCGACTGTGCATATCGAGAAGAAAGACTCTCAGGTTGTTGACGTTCAATCTCTGTATGGATTGGACAATGACAGCGAAGAATATCTGGCAACAGAATTCGAAGTGATGCGTTCTCGTCCTCTGGCAGAAAAGGTGGTTAATAAACTCAACCTGACTACACATCCGGATTTTCAGGAAGAAGAAAGCTTTTCGGAGCGAATACCTGGATTGGGGTCGCTGAAAAATAAGATACTAGGGGCGATAGGTTTTGGGGGCGATGCTGTCAATGGTGAAGTAGAGGCAGAACTTGCACGCCGAGAATTAATAAAAGATTACCACAAACGTCTCAGCATTTTACCTACCCGAAAAACTCAATTGGTCGATATTAGCTTTGAAGCGCCATCTCCGGCGTTGGCCCGTGACGTAGCAAATACGCATGCCGCGGCTTATATTGAAGCAGATCTTGAAGCGAGGTTAGAGCGGACGAAAACAGCGGCATCGTGGTTAGCTGGTCAGGTTGAACTTTTACAGGGTGATCTCAACGTTGCTGAACAGAATTTGGCTGATTACGTCGAGCAAGAGGGCGTTATTGATCTGGAAGATATTCAGGATCTCAACTCGCAGGAACTGAAAGATCTAAAATCTGATCTGGTACAAGCGAGCGCAAAACTCTCAGAGGCAACCATCGCTCGAGACCAAATGCAAAGGGCACGACAGTCGGGTAATGCAGAATCACTTCCTCAGGTGCAGCAGGATAATGTCGCTCAGACTTTGAAGGTTGATGTCGTTGAGGCACAGAAACTCAGATCAGAAGCTGCCAAGCGGTATGGTCCTCAACATCCGAAAATGCTCGCGGCGGCCTCCGACCTGAATTCAGCACGGGCTGGGCTGCGCAACCAGGTTGATCGCATCATGGAAACAATTAACCTTGAATACAACGCAGCACTTGCTGAGGAAAGGGATATAAATCGTCGAATAGCATTGGCAGAAGCGAAATTTTTCTCGACTAACCGAAAAGGTAGCAAGTATCTGGAATTGCAACGTGAAGTAGAGTCGAACAAGCGTTTGTTTGACCTTTTCTATAACCGCGCTAAAGAGACTACGGAAACGGTTGATCTGCAGAGCGCACATGCGCGAATTTTAACGCCGGCAGAAGATCCGCTTCAGCCCTCCAAGCCAAAGAAGGCGATTCTATTTCTGTTAGCGGCTTTAGGCAGTCTGTTGTTGTCAGTACTTTATTACATCATGCGAGAGCTGTTTAATACGGGTATTCGTGATGGTGAGGATGTTGATCAGCGTATAGGGTTACCACTGCTTGGGTCATTGCCCAGTATCAAGAAGGGTTTTGTACGTCCAGTTGTACTTAATTCACAAGACGAAGCTGACCGTTCACGAGAAGGGGCTATTTTCAAAGAGGCAGTTAACACGGTTCGAACTGGCTTGATGCTTGATCGAGTAGATCGCCCTCATAGCACTATTATGGTCACATCTACAATAGCTGGTGAAGGTAAATCAACAATAGCCGGGCATTTAGCCTATAGCTATGCGAATGTTGGGCGAACACTGCTAATTGACTGTGATTTGCGAACGCGCGGTGTGAGCAGCATGTTCGGTGTTAACAAAACTGATATGGGACTGCGTGAAGTCTTATCTGCCGAAGCATTGCTGGAGCAATGCGTAATAGGAATTGATAATAATCTGGATTTACTGTGTGCTAACTTTACACCGCTTAATCCACTGAAACTGATTAGTTCGCCCAGATTTCAAAGCCATATTAAAGAAGCTGCGAAAAAATATAATTACGTGATTTTGGATGCGCCACCGGTTTTGCCAGTCAGTGATCCACTTGTGCTTGCAGGTTATGTTGACGCTGTGGTCTATGCTATTCGCGCCAGATCAACGCCTTTTCAACACATCAGTCGTTGTATGCAATCGCTTCAGAGAGTTGAGGCACCTGTGGTTGGTGTAGTACTAAATCAGCTGGAAATGGGCGGAACGTATTACTCATACTACAGTTACGGTAATACCTAGGCTGCTTTGCAACAGGCGGTTTAAATAGTGGATAATACCTATACACCAGCAATCTATAGAAATGCGCCCTGGCGATTCTCGTTTGAATTTCTCAGACGATTTATGCAGGGTTTGCCATTATTTCTTCTACTTGGCTGGACCACCAAAGCGTTTACACCAGACCTTCGCAGTAAGTCGGGTTTAACAGCCCGTGACCTGGACTTGCGACTTGAGATCGTAAGTTCAGGTGCTGCACTCTGGAAACAGCTGCTATTACCGGTGTTTACCGTCGCCTGTATCATCTTCATTATGCGTTCGCGCAATCTATTGCGAGCTTATATGAGCGTGCTGTTTCCAATAATGTTGCTTGGTGCTTTTTTGGTGCTGTCTTATTTTTGGTCCGATGCACCTTCGGATACCCTGCGTCGCGGAGTGCGGCAGATTTTCCTTTTTACCGCAGTTGCTGGTGCGGTGGTGATTGGGAGATCTCAAAACCGGTTTGTCAGTTACCTGCAGTTCTTTTCGGTCTTTCTACTTATCTATGAGGCAATGTTTTTACTAGTGCCATGGATATCCTTTGATGTTTTTAATAAGTTCACTGGCTTACATCAATCGAAGAATGAATTTGGGGGTATAGCTGGCGCTTTTGTGCTTATCTCAGCGTGTATCTATCGATACTATGCTGAAACACATCGGGAACGTAGAAACGCCTTAATCTGCGGGGCAGGTTGGGCAGTGTTATTGGTGCTTAGCGGCTCTAAAACGCCTATGGGATTTTTGGTCCTGATAATTCCCTTGTTGTTCTATTCTCAGCATCTGGTGAGATATGTTTCTATCTCGGTGATCGCATTATGGTTGCTCATTATTGTATTTATACCCATGGCTCTCATTGGAGTTGGCGAAGCGCCGATTGATTTCTACCGGAGTATATTGCCGGAGGATGCACTCACCGGAAGGACTGGAATCTGGTTTCACCTTTTGGCTGATTTGAAAAAGGACTGGATGTTCGGTACGGCTTACGGTGCATACTGGGGTGTGGGTGATGTTCCGGAAGCACTTGATATTAAATGGAGTTACTATCGCTTTCTGCACACAGCACATAGTGGTTTCGTAGATCTTTGTATGGAACTGGGCGTTATACCGACCGTGCTATGGCTGGTGGTATTCTGGGTTTTCCTGGTAGTTACCAGAAATGCATCTGATCCGATTTCAACCTCATTGATTGCGTATGGATTGTTGCATAACTGTCTGGAGACCTCCTTTGTACATGGTCTTCATTTTGTTTGGGTGATTATGCTTATCGCGATGATGAACATCCTTTATACACAGGCACGAAAACCTAATCTGGATGCGAACTTCAGAGCCATTCGGGAAGCTCGACGTAACCCGGAGCCACAACCAGGCTCTTGATGCTGTACTTGTGCGATGAAGCTCTTATCACGTAACCAATCTATTATGGTGATTGCCTCGTCTGGTGGTCATCTAACTCAGGCGATGTGTGCAACGAGTCTGATAGAGTGTGATTTGATACTGGTTAGCAATAAGAATCAGCTGGAAGGAAGTCGCTTTAAGCGTATCCACACCATTAAAGATACGCAGCATAATCCACTCATACATTTTCTGAATTTTTTCTCTGCCTGTCGATTACTTGTCAGGGAAAGGCCTGTTGCGATGTTCAGCACCGGTGGACCAATTTGCCTGCCTTTCGCGCTACTAGCGAAAATAACCGGTACTAAATTTGTGTTTCTGGATACGATGTCTCGGGTGACCGAACTATCGAATTCAGGTAAGTTAATTCGAAAATTTGGCCTGTATGACTCGTTTTTATGTCAATGGCCCTCAGTAGCTCGTCAATATAGCGGAACGGAATATCATGGTCAGGCCTTTGATCTTGGTGACCATGGGCACCAATGACTACCCGTTTGATCGGTTGTATAGCTCAATACAAAAAGATCCTTTGTATTACGATGACCGGTGCGAGTGGTTTATACAATACGGGAACATTGAAAATGTTCGGCAGCCGAAATATGGAGTGGCTGAGCCTTTAATTAGTCGTGTTGAAATGGAGGAAATGGTGCGGCGCAGTGCATTGGTAATCAGTCATTGTGGTATAGGAAGTCTCAATCTGATGCTGAAATATAGAAAACGCACGATATTTATGCCAAGGGTAGCGGTACATAATGAGTTTTCAGATGATCATCAGTTGCAAATTGCGGGTGAGATAGAAAATCGAAGAATCTCTGTTGTTTTCCCTGGTGATGAGTTTCCGACATTAGACTACGATCAGTTGGTATTGGACAACGTGATATCCGAACCTGTCGACATCACCAACTATGAGTTGGCGAAGATCATCAAACAGAAACTAACGGCGTAACCATATGTTAATTTCAGTATGTATGTGTACCTATAAAAGAGATACTCTGCGAAAAACACTGGATAGTATATTAGCTCAGCAATTGCCCCAGGGTTGCACGCTCGAGATTGTCGTTGTGGATAACGATATCGAAGAATCCGGGAAAGCCACGTGCGAGGAATTCCAGGCTCATAGTAAAGATATCAGCATTCACTACCATGTGAATGGTGAAAGAAATTTGTCTGCCGTCAGAAATACCAGTATTGAGAAAGCCAGTGGTGAGTTTTTGGCCTTTATTGATGATGATGAATGGGCAGATTCAAATTGGGTTAGTGCACTTTTAGCAGCAATTGATCTGTATCAGGCGGATGCGATCTTTGGCAAAGTGAACGTAATATATCCGGACTCATCACCAGAATGGATAGCTGAAGGAGATATGTTTGGCAAGGATCACCACGCGACGGGAGCGGTTTTGATAAAAGGTGCGACGTCAAATGCGATATTAAGATCTCATTGGGTTAAAACAGAAGGGTTTCGATTTGATCCGGTTTTCGGAAAATCTGGTGGAGAAGATACCGACTTTTTTCATCGAATAGCAAAGGCTGGCGGAAAATTAGTTTTTGATAATAATGCGGTTGTATCTGAGGTGGTGGAGACTCATAGACTGAATCTGGAATATCTTAAAAAACAAAATGTTCGTATTGGACAAACGCACTGGAACTATTTATGGTCGAAACAAAGTGGTGTTGCTTTTATTAAAACGGGATTATTTGTCCTGGCCCAGATTCTTGGTACGGGGCTATTGGCGTTGATTTCTCTGCCCTTTGGTAAAAAGCGTTATGCCAAATGGTATCTCTTACTGGTCAGAAATGTGGTTAAACTAAAAACTGCAATAGTGGGCAGTGAGACCGTGGAACTGTATGGCAACAACTGATTGCCGCAATCCTTGCGGCGTCAATCCCTGCGGCTTTTAGTGATTTCAGGCTGCCTTATCTTTATGCAACTTTGATTCAAAGATGTCGCACAAGCTCGACGTGACTGCCTTCCAGTCGTATTGTGCTTCCACTAACCTTCGTCCTTCTTTTTCAAGACCCAGCCGTAGTTCGGGGTTGTCCATCACTGTGGTGACCGCCTCGGCGAAATCTTCAGGAGTATCGCGCAACAATATATCTTTACCCTCAGTGTGATTGATGCCCTCAGCGCCAAGCGTCGTGGAAACAATAGCTTTTTCCATTGCCATTCCTTCCAGAATTTTCAGTCGTGTTCCACCGCCAACTCTCAGTGGCACTACCACCACGGCAGCGCGGGCGTAGTAGTCTCGCATATCATCAACAGATCCAGTGACAGTGATTTGGGAGTCGATATCTGCAAGGTTTTCGACTTCTGGTGGTGGAGTCTTGCCAGCAATACAGAAGGTTGCGTCTGGCTTTAGTTTCTTGATGAGTGGCCAAATATTATTATGAAACCAGAGTATGCCCTCAGTATTCGGGTAGTAACTGATGGTGCCTGTGAAAAGAATGAGATTAGGGTCGATCGCCGACTCTCGGGCTCTAAAAAAATCACTATCCACTCCGTTTGGTATAACGTGACACTCCATCTGAGGCGAGCGTTCCTTTAATATTTCTGCATCGCGAACCGAGGTAGTCAAACAGCCCGTAAACTTTTCGCAGTTGTTGATTTCCTGCTCTCGGTATTTTTTCCACTCAGAGCGAGCCAATAGTTTTCTCAGTGGATTGCGTTCCATTTCATAAGTACGCTGCATGATTTCATATTCGACATTATGCTGGTCTAAATAGCTTGGGATATCATCTCTGAACTCGTAATATCCCATTTGCGAAAACTCGACAACGATCAAGTCGTATTGACCTGTGTCGAGTCTCGCGGTGATTGTTGATTGCATCTCTGTTGAGTAGTGTTGGTGATACTGATAAGTTTTATTGGAAAATAGCGATTTCAATTGATAATAGCGTTTATTTTCTTTTTTCTGGTTATGGGACATTGGAACAGTGAGTACCTCAACACCCAGTGATTCAATGGCCTTAACGCCACCTTTTTGTTCTGCCTCAGTGGGCTCGGTGCAAATTAATGTCACATCGTATCTGCTGGCCAGATTGGCCATTATATGGTGGACGCGAATCAGTCCACCATTGTTGAGGGGGTAAGGCAAATTAGGGGCGAGAAAGAGTATTTTCATAGCATCGTCGTTATTATGCGTTTTTAATATTTTTGGCTTGCATGCGATTGTTCACTAAACTGGTTATTTTTGACCAGCCCATTGTGGTGTCTTTTCGTAAATCTGGAAGAAAGCAAAGGCAAACAATTACAAATGCCGGGAATATAAGTAAGCTAAGCAAAAAATGGTTGTTTAAAATGTAGATACCGGCGATCGCAAATATACATGCAATTGATATGACGACCACAGGTTTTATCGTTAGGATAAAGCCGCTTTTCTTCAACCAAACAAAATACAAAATGTTCATTAAAAATTGTGTCAGCACCAATGCCGCGATTGCGCCCTGGTAGCCGTAGGCTTTGAACAGCAGATAACACAATATGATATTTACAACGCTCGATACCAGGCTGACCTTCACGGGTAGAAACTTTTCTCCGGCAGCCACACCGAAGTAGCCCATTAAGGTTTGCAGTGAGCGCAGCAGTAGAACCCCGAAGAACATTGCTGCGGCATTCGCGACATCAAGGTATTTTTCAGTAAAGAAAACAGTAATTACGGGTTCGCGCAGTATGGTAAACCCAACAATCCCGCTGGTGATAATAAAGGCTATCCACAGCATCGAGCGATCGGCAAGCTGTTGAGCTTTGCGGGTGTCCTTATCAGCAAAATGAGCGGTCTGCGTGGGGTAGTAAACATTGACAAAGGCCTCGAATAGTCGGGTACCTGCGTCAGATAGTCTTTCGGCCATTCCAAAATATGCCATCGCCAGAGGGCCGCCAATTCCAGCAACAATATATTGTGATACGCGCTCGTTGCCTAAGTTAAGCAAGGCGTTAAGATATAGAGGATAGCCGAAACGTAAAATCGTTTTGCCGCCACCGAAGCTTGCTGAAATTGCCTTAACCAATAAGCTTTTGATTTTGAAAACTACAAAAAATATCGAGGCAAAAAAAGCGATAATCTCAACGATTAAGACTTCCCTGACGCCAACACCGGTCTCGACAAGGGCAATCAGGCCAAGTACAAGCAGTGCCTTTAGTACCGCAGCCAGAACTTGAGTGCCAGCATAAATACTAAAATTCTGAGTTGCCTGCAGTAGCCTTAAAAAAAGTTCGCGAAAGCTATGCAACCAGTAAAGGGTGAGGGTCAGAAACGTGAGATGAGAAATAAGATTAATAAAAGGAATGACTCTGCTTGATTCTATCGCTACGTATAGTGCAGAGACCAGACAGCATGACAATACTCTGATTGCAAACGCGCTGCGCAGCAGATTGTTTTTGCCCTGATCTGTCTCTTCCGGGTATTGTTTTACAAACGCCAGGTCGACACCCAGATCACTCAGTAGCTTCAGTAAAAAAGTGACCATCAAAGCGATGAAGTACAGACCCATGGACTCCTTGTCCAGTATTCGGGCAAGGACCATCAGGGTAAAGAAATGGCACACCATCGTAACGAGTGCACCACTAAAAGTTGCGCCGAGTGCCTTAAAAATTTTACTGATCTCTCATACTAGGGTGTTCATCCATTAGACAGAGAAACTGGATGACACATTGGTGGAAGTAACAAGCTCAGGTACTAAACAGGCCTTGAATCCAGAGTTTGCCTCATTATCGGGAGAATTTCCGCATGTTCTCCAGTCCGTCCGGAGCCTTAGGCTGGATTGCAGACTTCGCCCTTTTTAACATCTGTTGCTCGATATGCTTTGAAATTTCTGCGCGAAATCTCTCACTGGAAAATCCAGTCGCATGTGAACGAATCAAATCTGCCCTGAAGTTAGGATGAAGTCGTTCGAATCGTGCCACCGCATCAATAAGAGATGCTTCTGTTTGTTCTTCAAATAGCAAGCCAGTGATTTTATCCAGTACTGTTTCACATGCTCCGCCACGTCCAAAGGCGATTACCGGAGTTCCGCACGCCTGAGCCTCTACCGGCAGAATACCGAAATCTTCCTGGGCCGCGAAGATAAAGGCCTTAGCCCGTCTTAGGTGGTCTCTTAGCACATCGTCGCCCTGATAACCCAGGATTTCGACATTAGGCCCTGCAAGCGCATTGATTTTTTTGTGCTCGGGTCCATCGCCAATCACGATCAGCTTTTTATCGGGCATGTCCCGGAACGCACTAACGATCAGATCAATCCGCTTGTATGGTACTTGTCGGGACGCGGTCAAATAAAAATCTTCTTTGTCAGTCTGAACCGTAAAGCGATCGATAGCTACCGGTGGATGAATAACGTGCGCCTCGCGTCTGTACGTTTTACTAATTCGGTTTCGAATGTAGCCCGAATTCGCGATGTAGGAGTCAACCCTATTTGATGACACGACATCCCACATTCTCAGTCGGTACAGTACATATCGGACAAACATTGACCTTAAGCCGGACTTCAAGCCTGTCTGCTTTAGATATTGTTCCTGCAAATCCCATGCGTATCGCATCGGTGAATGGCAGTAGCATACGTGTAGTTGGTCCGGTCCGGTAATCACCCCTTTTGCGACCGCTGAACTGGATGAAATAACTAGATCGTAGTTGCTGAGGTCGAACTGCTCAATCGCGAATGGAAACAACGGCAGCATGTGGCGGTAGAATCGTTCGGCAAAAGGAAGTTTTTGCAGCGAGCTTCGGTTTACCGTTTTGCCTGCCAGAAACGGAGCGTCTTCGCGGGACAGAAAATCGAACAGTGTGAATAAGTCTGCATCGGGGTACAGAGTCACCAGTTGCTCAAGCACGCGCTCAGCGCCACCCACAACCGGCAGCCAATCATGTACGATTGCCACCTTTTGTGGTTTCACTGTTCGTCGTTGACTTGGTGTATTCTTGTTCATTCCGTCTTGGTAGATCGCGCTTCCAGAGAAAAGCCAGTTTGGGCCCGAGCGCGCCCTCTGAAACTTCAAAACCAGCCGTATTTTGGAATCTTCCGACAGACTGGTGACGGCAGCAGAGTTGGTAGGCTCAATGCAATGTATCAAACTTCTTACAAAGCCGACAATTGCCCCTTATGGGTTAGGTATCGGCACGGGTCATCCGTTCGGTAACAATTGAACAATTATTTTTCCAAAAAGCTAAGTGGCATCAATTAATTCACTTTTTTCCAACTATACCGACCCATATCGGCCGGTTATGTAGAATTCGTAATAAAATGTCGTCGTAGAAGCTTGTCTTTTAACAATAATTTTGTGTACTGCTGGTAATATGTATAGGCAGTAATACAATCCTCACATGAGAAATTCGCCTGGATGAAACAGGTTTATCTAACTGGAATCACCACTACTGGTACTCCTCACCTTGGTAACTATGCCGGAGCAATCCGACCTGCCATTGCTGCTAGTCAACGCTCTGACACCGAAAATTTCTATTTCCTGGCCGATCTACACGCGCTGATTAAAAGTCAGGACCCGATAGCGGTTCAGCAGTCACGGTTGGAAATAGCCGCTGCGTGGATTGCGCTTGGACTCGATACTGATCGAGCTGTTTTCTACTGTCAGTCAGATATTCCTGAAATACCAGCACTTACATGGCTGTTAACTTGTCAGACATCGAAAGGTTTGATGAATCGAGCCCACGCCTACAAGGCCGTAGTTCAGGAGAACGAAGATGCCGGATCTCCAGATCCGGATCGCGGGATCACCATGGGTCTGTTCAGTTATCCGGTACTAATGGCGGCGGATATTCTGATGTTCAAGGCTCATAAGGTGCCTGTAGGCAAAGATCAGATTCAACATATTGAAATGGCAAGAGATATCGCACAACGCTTTAACCATCACTATGGTGAATATTTTGTTTTGCCAGAAGCTGAGGTTGATCAAACAACTTCTGTTTTGGCAGGGTTGGATGGTCGCAAAATGAGTAAAAGCTATAACAACACGATTCCGCTGTTTGCGCCTGAAAAACAGTTCCGAAAGCTCATCATGCGCATAAAAACTAACTCCCAGGAACCCGGGGAGCCAAAAGAGGCAGAAGGCAATACGCTATTCGAGATATACCGCGCATTTGCCAGCCCCGAGCAAATCGAGGATGTTCGTCGCCAATACAGTGAAGGCATCGCTTGGGGAGAAATGAAACAATATTTATTTGAACATCTAAACTTAATATTGAAAGAGCCCCGTGAAAAGTATGAGGCTCTGATGGCTGAGCCAGACAAAATTGGAAAAGTACTTGATCAGGGCGCTGAGAAAGCGCGCGATCACAGTAGTCGGTTTTTGAAGGAGCTCTACCAGGCCGTTGGCATCACCGCTTTTTAGCTCACGGCAAATTTTTCAGACACAGCAAGAGAGAAAATGAGATCAGACTACCGCTCGGCTGATACCGTGTCGCGTTCACGCCCGCGTCCCGGTGCAAGTACAGCCCAACCAGTGCCCAGCGCCAAAGTTAGAAATGACACGACTGAACCTCGGCGACGGCGCAAACAGAATTCACAGCCATCTGCGACCCGGCTGGCCATCGATCGTGCTGCCATGTCGGTGTCCAACTCTGGCGCTGCCGCCAATGAGGCACGTCAAATGAGAGCGCCGGAACCCCCCCGACAAACGCCCAGGCGTTCGGATAGCGCGTCCCGGGCAAAGCAGCCAAGTGAATCGCTGCCAAAACGCAGGTTTTCCTGGCCTCAATTTAAGTTGAGTGGCTGGGTTAAGTACTCGCTTCTGGCGCTGGCAGTTGCGTTACTGGTGGCGGTTTCATTCATGAAACCAATCGATAAATCCAGTGAATCCCAGGTCGACAGTGCGATGACCCGAGCGTTGATTGGCTTCGGTATCGCACGCACTTTGAATGGCGTGATTTCAGTCGCACAGGGAACGGAATTCGCGGTTCAACCGGCAGGGGTTGGTGTTAATTTTTCACCAGGTGAAATACTGGATCCCATTAATGATTTAGTGGAGCGATTTTCATGGGTGATGTTGGTTGCCACCAGCTCGCTTGGTATACAAAAAATACTGCTTGAAGTAAGCAGCTGGATTGGCATTAGTATTATGTTGGCGGGAGCAGCAGTTTTCTGGCTATTGACCAAGTTGCAGTCAGGCAAATGGGCTGCGTTAGCGACATTCGCCAGTCGATTACTGCTGATTATGCTATTGCTCCGATTTTTAATACCGATCGGCTCTTTAGCTAATGACTGGGTTTATCGCCAATTTCTGGAGCCTCGATTTCAAACCTCGTCTCAAGAGCTTGAGGTTGCCAGTGAGCGTATTCGGGAGATCAGTACACGAACATCTAATCCGGCTCCGCCTGCTGACACAATCCGCCAGAAAGCGAAAAACCTGATGAGTTCAATGACAAGTAAATTCGATTTTGATGGCATGTTGGATGAGTACCGCAGTTCAGCGGAGAACGTCAGTGAACACGCCGTGAATCTAATTGTCGTGTTTGTGCTGCAAACCATTCTCTTTCCGCTGTTGTTCTTATTTATTATCTACCGGGCTTTTCGCTACTTATTAATCCCACCGGCGAAACAATCGACCTAGTAGAATTCGCCCCGGCGAGCGGTGCGCTGTTGCGCATCCTGCCCGGGGCCTTCATTTTTGAAAAGACCAAAAACGGAAGCAAAAGTCTTTTTCAGACACCTGTGAATTTGTTAGTTGAAAGTTTACGTGGCATAACCTCTATTACTGCGAACCCGCCCTGATAGTGCGTTTTTATTGATCAGTTTCGTCACGTATGAACAGGCCTGTATTCTCTGATCGTCAGCTGGATCCTGTAGAGCAGAATGTCTGCTATAGCCAGTGCGCCAAGTGGTGCGTGCTACGATTACTGTCGTGATTTTTTGGCGGTTGCGCGTCAATGATCATCATTGCCAAGGTGTTTAGCACCCTGCTGACCGCTAACCCGTAGGTTCCAGATTAGCATTGTCTGGGGTCAGGTAAATATCAAGTAATTCATGGGCGTCATTGACTCCTGTTTTTTTCAGAGCTGAAAACAATTGCATGGTACATGCGACGCCTTCATTCTCCAGAGTGTTGCTTGCTGTCGTTAACGCCTGTTTTGCAGCATTTTTTCCCAGCTTATCGCTTTTGGTCAAAAGACAATGCAAAGCTGTATTGCCCTGCATAGCCCATTCTATTAAACGCCAGTCGTGGTCTGAAAGCGCATGACGAATATCCATCACAATGACCAAACAGCGCAGGGATTCGCGATTCAGCAGATATCCCCCCAGTGTGGTGCGCCAGTGTTTTATCTGCGATTTTGATACCTTGGCATAACCATAACCCGGTAAATCAACCAGATAGTGACCTGGGGTTACCTGAAAGTGGTTTATTAACTGAGTTCGGCCAGGTGTTTTACTGGTCCGTGCGAGTTTCTTATTTCGGGTGATCACGTTAATGGCACTGGATTTGCCGGAGTTTGATCGACCGGCAAACGCGACTTCCGCCAAACTGTCTCCGGGCAGCTGATCAAGTGTGTGAGCACTGGTGCTAAATGTTGTTTGAAAGTAGACCGGATTGGACATTGATTATGGCGTTGTGAGTTTGATTACTTACAGCTTAACAGGCTCGGAATCATTGCCCGGGATTTGTTACAATATCAACTGTAATTCTTATTTGCTTCTTCATTTTGTTGAAGCTATTTCCCAACAGGATAATTTCAGGTGTGATGATGCGTAAATCATTTTTCGTTTTGTCTCTTTGTACCATGCTGACTTCAGTGTGTTACGTCGGCGCCAGCAATGCCAATGAGACCAAAGGTGAGGCCGGCTCGGCAGCAGAAGTGAAGGCAACTCTTAGTCACGGTGACGCAGCTGCAGGTAAAGCGGGCTCTGCCGTTTGTGCTGGTTGCCACGGTGTTGATGGTGTGGCGGCAATCAAAGCCTATCCAAATCTGGCCGGACAGGGAGCTCCCTACTTGGTCAAGCAATTAATGGAATTCAAATCCGGTGCTCGGGAAAATGCCATTATGGCTGGCATGGTTGCAGCTCTGGATGAAAAGGCCATGAATGATCTGGCTGCTTTTTACGCTGAATTACCCTCTGCCGAGGGTGTATCCGTTCCTGAGGATCTGGCCATTGGACGCAATATTTATCGCGGCGGAATCGCATCAATCGGTGTACCGGCCTGCATGAGTTGCCATGGCCCGGATGGCGGCGGCAATGATGCGGCAAAATTCCCTGCACTGAGTGGTCAGAACGCTGAATATATTGTTTTGGCATTGCAGGCTTTTCGCTCTGGCACTCGGGGGAATGATGTGAACAAGATGATGCGGATTGTTGCAGAGAGACTGTCTGACAAAGAAATTTCAGCACTTGGTAATTATGTTCAAGGCTTGCATTAGCGCAGCCTCTGTTTGCGGTGAACGATAGGGGACCCCGATTGGTTATAAAGGGGTCATTCAGTCTTGTTTTGTAAAAATATGAGAATCATCAAGCCCATTGCCGCAATAAACATTAATTCAGTTCGGAGTTGAAAATGAAACATAAAGCCTTTATGACGGGCGTAGCCAGAACATTGGCAGCGCTGACGCTTGTGCTTTCAGTCAATATGCTCATGGGCGTAGTGCGGGCACAGCAGGGCTACGAAACTCTACAATCGCCACAGCAAACTGCTAATCCCGAGAAAATAGAAGTCATCGAATTTTTTTGGTATGGCTGCCCTCATTGTTTTCAATTCGAGCCTCATATTAGTGAGTGGGTTAAGAATAAGCCGGATAATGTAGAATTCATCGCTATGGCGCCGCCATTGAATCCAGCATGGAAAATACATTCTCAGGCCTTTTATGCGGCAGAGGTGTTAGGTGTGCTGGATCAGTTTCATGAGTCGATGTTCAATGCTATACACAAAGATAGAAAAGCAATGCGCAAACTCAAAGATATCGCGAAATTCGCAGAGACCCTGGGTATTGATGGAGAGTTGTTTGAAGAAACCATGAAGTCATTTGCCGTTGATGCAAAGATTCGTCAGTCAATACAAAAGGCGAGAGACGTTGGGATTTCAGCCGTTCCTACTGTCATTATTAATGGCAAGTACAGAACCAGTGGATCTGTTGCGGGTTCTTACCCGGCGTTGATTGGTGTGTTAAACCAGTTGATCGTAAAAGAGAGTGCGGGTTAGTTGTGTTTTTAGGATTCTGACTTATTTTTCTCAAACTACTGAACGCAACGACAGCGGTATATAAATAAGGAAGAAAAAAGCCCCTTGATAACTATTTATCAGGGGGCTTTTTTATTTTCGTTAAGAGTTACAAGTTACCGTGCAGAGTACAACTTATTTTTTTAATACTATCGAAGTCGCTGTTGCAGCTCTTCAATAGTCGCTGCCATGATGCCCTTTTCCGCAGATACCTGGGCTAGTTGACGGCGAAGATCTGCTGCATCAACAGGGTAGTGGCTACTACCACCACCGGCAAGCTGAGTATTCAGCGACGCGGTTTGGCGTTCCTGATCGGCAAGACGCGTGCGAAGCTGATCTCGCTCAAATCCTATTTCATTCAGTTCAGATTGCAGTTCCTGGATTTGCGCGCTTGGGCTGGTTAATACCGGTCGAGCTTGCGCGGTATGACTGATATTCATCTGTCGGTTTTCTTCTTTTAGGCGATCATTCTCTTGATTTAGAGAATCGACCATTGGACGCAGGCGGGCGACTTCCAACTCAAGATCATTGGCATCAGTGCCTTGGTATCTCAGTGCTTCGCTGACAGCCAGTTGTACTCGATCATCAAAACCAGCTTGCTCCTGTTCAAGCTTTAAAGACCACAAACGGAATTCTTCACGTTCTCTTTCCAGAGTCTCAGTTTGCTGTCGCAATCGGTATAGCTCTGATACGGAGTCTTCCCGTTCACGTGTTTCAGTTGCAACGCGCTGGCGTAACTCGGCGTTTTCACGGTTAGCCGAACGTAACTCCTGAACTTCCTTTTGCAGAGCTATGTAGCCATCGTCATTTTCCAGAGAGCTAAGATTATCCAGTTGTTCCTTACTGTGCTGGAGGTCTGTAGTTAACTGCTGGAGCCTGCGGTCCTTCTCGTCTGAGGCTGATTTCAGTGCCTTGGTGAGATTTTGCAATTTATGGTTCTTTGCACGCTCTTCATTGACCTGCTTTTGGAATGTTTGAGCTTCAGCCTGTCCACTTTCCAATTGGTCGTTTAGCTGTTGCTGTTGCAATTTCGCCCGTTCGACATCTTCACGGTTGCTGTCGATTTTTGAATTCAATGCCGCTATTTTGGTTCGAAGATTATTATTCTCATCATCGAGCGCCTGATTGGATTTTTTAAATCGAGTAACTACTCGAGCATGGTCTTCTTCGGTGTCAGCCAGAGTATTACGCCAGTCATTTTCAACAAGCCTGGAGTGACGCTGATGGCTTAGCTTGCCGATTGCCCAGCCGATCAACAGACCGATAAGCCCCGCCAGAGTTAGCCAAATCAGCATCTTTGAAAGCAGATACATCAGAGACGGACTCAATGATGATAAAAAGGACATTTAACGGGACTCCACTAAAGGTTGAATTCTATACGTCTGTTTGCGGCCTGACCTTCCCGGGTCTCGTTATCCGCAACAGGTTTTGTTTCGCCGTAACCGATCGGTTGAAGCCGGCCTTCCGGAACATTTTGTCCCAGCAAATAGTCACGAACGGCGATAGCACGTTCTTTACTGAGTTCAAGGTTGGCCAAAGCATCACCAGTACTGTCCGTGTGTCCGGCTATTTCAACAACCTGGCCAGGGTAATTCAGTATGGTTATGGCAACCTGATCAAGGATACGCATCGCCTCGTCGGTAAGCGTGATGTCACCTTTATTAAAAACAATATCGCTGGTGTTCAGTGCATCGAGCTCATTTTTGAGTTGCTGAGCCAACAGCTCTTCTCCACTGAGAACTAATGGAGCAGTTTCAACCGGGCTAAAATCATTAACTATTTTGAGTTTGTCACCTGTGATTTCTGCAGCTGTGCTAGCCAGAGTTTGTCCTGACAATCGATCACTAACAGCGCCGCTAAGCAACAATTGACCACTATTGACACTGACGGAGAAATCATCGAGTGATTTGACATTGGCAGCAACTATCATCACTTCACTCAACCAGTCAGCGGAAGCGACCGTGTTGTCAATGACCAATTCATCAAGATACTTGTTTCCAAAAAGATTGGTCATATCACCACGTATATTGCTTGCTTCTCGCGCTGAGCTAACAGTGCCAGTCAGTCTGATATCACCTTCGCTGCCAACAATTTTCAGAGAGGCAGGTCGCTTCGAGACGCTTCTTGTCGAATTGACTGGTGCTGGCAGCTTGCTATCAGCGGACTCAATTTCAAAGTCTGAAGAGACGGTTAGGTACTGGCCCAGTAGTCGTTCTGCCAACGCAGTTTTTTGAGAACTCATGGTTTCTGAAGACACAACTCCACCAAATACCGCCTTATTTTGAGTGATTTTCAGCGATGGATTATCGATATCGTCCATTTGATCAATCAGGAATATCGCCGCTTCAAGCCACTGTGGGTTTGCTGAATCTACATAGGTAGACATATCGTCTTCCACATTTATTCTGCCAAATTTGCCAGACAGAGCGCTGTTGATTCGGGTGATGGATTCTTCGTCTGGTACGATACCCTGTACCGTGGCGAATCCGTCTACCACATTGATATCCAGCGTTGATGGTGACAAGCCCTGTTCAGGAGAGTCGTCACTTGCAGTGGTCGATGCTTCGTTGTTTGTCGCAGTGTCTTGTTCCAGCACCAATTCCGGTTTCCCGACGGGGTCCAGAGCTGCTTCTGTGGCTGTTCTTTGTGAGGAGCTGCTTTCACCATCGACGGTTGCCTGATTGTATACATTGGCAATACCATAGACTTCAGAGGCAATCTTTTCTGCGCGTTCGAGAGTTGCCCGATCCGGCAGATTTCCCCAAAGGGTCACATCCTGGCCCTCGACGGTGAGACTTGCCGAGTCTATGCCCGCTTCAATGAGTGAGGCGGTGACCCGTTCGGAAAGGTCCGCTTCGATTGAGGGGCGGAGTTGCGTCAAGCAAAAATACAGCACTGCCAGAATGAGTAAAATACCCAATAGCAACAGCGACAGTGTGGTGCCAACGCCTGCCGCGCGCGACGGTGTGGTTCGGTTAGATTGCATTACATGTCTCTTTATTCTTATTTGATGGCAGCCAACCTGGCATCGATCGCGGTCTCGACACAGCCAGCACTAAGGAATGATGGCAGCTAACACTGATTTTCCTGACCAGACTCTTACTTACTGTAGCTTAAGTGTAGCCTAACCTTTACAAAGCTCCACGAGACTAGCAAATGTGCGACTTTTTAATCCTGACCACAACGAAAGTATTCTACATTGTTCGGGAATAGATCGCCGGAACAGGAATTGATTTACACTCTTGTCAGACTTTTGACTAAAGATGGCCCGCTGCGATGCCCCGATTGGGAAAACAACTTAAACCACTTCTGCCTCTCGTGTTGTTGCTGAGCTTTGGATTGCCGCCGCAAAGCGTTTTTGCTGATCCGGCAAAACCACTTTTTGAGTGTAGAGAACAAACGCGGGATCAGTCGGGATTTTATGAATGCCTGAAAATTCTCTGGCAGCAATCTGAAACTACTCTCAGTGAAATAGAACAAAACTGGTCTCAGACACTGTCACCTCCAGATCTGACCAATAAAAGCGAAGGTGAGGCGGACTCCGGGCCGGCCGGCGCGGTAGCAGCAGAAAAACAGGCAGCATCAATTATAAGTCCCGGCGTCGTTGCGATTGTCAGTGGAGCGGCACTGGAGAACTTGCCGGCAAACGCCCGTGTGATCAACCTGGATGAGCCTCTCACAGAAAAACCCGTTCCTCAGGACACGACACCGCCCGCCGCGCTGTTTGAAACATTGCCTGTGCTATTTCGCCAATATCGGGATCAGCGATGCAGTTGGGAGGCAGGAATATTGGCTCGGTATAGTACGCCGGCGTATCAGCTTGCTTGCAAAATAGCGATAAATAGACAACAAATTTCGCAATTGCGACGATTATTAGCCGAGAAGAACGCCGCAGACAGTAGTGGAGAATCTTATCGCGGGTATTACCTCCGAACGGTATCCGGCGGAAACTTTCAGTCGTGTGATCGTCGACAGGACTGGTGGGTAACTGGTTCTGATGAAGTGCTGCAATCGCTGGAGAGACGTTATGATGATATCGCTAGTGAAAATCTGGAGATCGTGTACGCTGAGCTGCGTGGTCGCACGGAGCCACCGGAGAGCAGTGGGCCCGGCTCAGATTTTACTGCCACATTGAATGTGACTTCACTTAGTCTTATGAGGCCAATCCTTGAACAGGATTGTCAGCCAGGGTCAGTGCGTGACGATACAGGAATCATGGTAGAGCTGAGCGAATTTGACACTGCGCCAGAGGAGAACCTATCAGATTTTGAAGATATTGCAGCCGAAACATCCGGCAAGGCGGCGTTCACCGTTGATGATCTTGGCGACGCCGGCTTTTTATATGGGTACTTTAGTAATTGGAATGCAGCGTGTGCTGTGGATCAATTGAATGTTTGTCGGGCGCAAACTCAGGCTGAGTTCTCCTCCGAAGGGGAGTGGCAAATTGTCGTAGATCGATCCTCCCTGAACAGCTGGCGGGTAAGATTAATTCCAATAACAGAGAATCATAATATTGAAGGCAGGATGCTTTGGTCGATTGACGGCTCGGATAAAATAGAAGTGTCTGCAAGTGAGAGCCTTATCGAGGTTGATCGTGGTTTGATCCTCGCGAGCGGCACGCCTGCCAGATCGATGGTGCAGCGTTTTCGATCGGGCCAGTCCGTTATCTTTGAATGGTTAAAACCGGATCAATCAAGTGCTACGTTGACCTTTTCTCTGGTAGGGATTACACGCGCTTTGCAGTATTTTAATCAAGCAGAAAAGTAGTTGCCTTGCGTGGATAAAAGCTGCGCCACGATACTCGCTGCGATGATTGCGGGTTGTTTGCCAGTGATGCCCGGCAGACCAATTGGCATCGTGAGCTGTTTTAATCGCTGCTCTGAGATGCCCATTTCTTTTAAGCGTTTTTTTACAATGTTAGATTTTCTAACTGACCCTAGACAACCGATGTAACTTAGCTGCTGGTTAAGCATGGTGCGATAGCAGCAATGAATATCAAGCTCGTGTGTTGTAGTGGCGATCGCGACGTTCGTGTTATCCGATAAGTTATCGATCGCATGATCACTGCATTGCACGCAATTTATTGTCGATGAACGACCAGGTAGTTCTTGTTCTGATAGCCAGTCAGTTTGTACCGGTAATAGTTTTAGTTGTTCAATCAGAGCCAGTGCTACAGCACTGTCTCCAATGACCGCGACGCGAAGTTCGTGGAATTTCACTGATTCTGAAAGCGTAGTAGTTTGGCTGTCGTGGTGAACTACATTGATCGCTTTTTTATCCAGAGTGCAGCTATCGGGGTCCGTTAGTACAACCTCCCAATTTGTAGCCAGGCCGTTTGAATTATCATCTTTGACTGTGTGATTCAAAACAACCTTGTCACTTTGTTGCAGTGCGTTCTCAAGACACAGTAGCCAGTCGGGGTAGGGTTGACTGAATTTTTCATACAAAACGGTGCTAAATCCATTGGGTGTGCCTGCAATTTCGCCCAGCGAGTAATCCTTCCTTTGGTGCTGGCAAGAGCGATCCAGCAACATTGCCCTGGATTCGGAAACGATTGTATCGTGCCGGTGGCTGGACTGCAGGTGGCCGAAGCAGGATTTCTGCGTGACAATCACGCGTGCCCCGATCGAATCTGGTGAACTCCCGTTTATGGCCCACAACGTGGCAATAACAAAGGTGCTGTCGGACTCAAGCAGGTGAGGAATGGGTGTGAGCCAGTGATTCACTGTGACTGATAAATTGCCTTAGGTAGTGTCGGGGAGTTTGCCAAACAGTCCCCTGACGTGCCTGACAGGGTGACGCTTGTACCCTCTATCTACTTAGTTTATCACGCAGCTGCGATGTCTTGTTCTCTGAGCTCGGCCAGCTTCGAATTTTTCTCAATCACATCGCGTTCGGCTGGGATTTTGCGGATAAATCGTTTTTATCAGTCAACGCAGCGATTCTCTGACACCGGTCTATACTCATTGTTGAATGCATAACAAATGGGATTCGGATGCGCCTTAAACGCATAAACCCTGACTGTGGGTGCGGTGTACCCCCAGGCAGGTGCCGGAGTCTGCAAGGCAATAGTAGCGTGGTGCGGTTGACTGATTATCAATTGCTCAGCGAGATAAAAATTCCTCGTCATCGTTATCCCGGTCAGTGTGACCTGCCTAAAAACTAGAAAACGACAAATCGGGACGTATTGAGAAAAATGAAAACGAAAACAATTGGCTCCTTTTTACTGATTTCAGGAGCGATCTTTGCGGCAGGCAGCGCCACGGCTCAAATTGGTGGCTTCGGTACTGATTTTCAGAAAAGATTTTATCTTGGTGTTGGTGCGGGTGGTTCAACGCTTGAGCCTCGGACTACCGGTACCACATTTACCGTTGAGGATGACTCGGATACCGGAGGAATAGTATTTCTGGGTGTTGATTTAACTCGTCGGATAACTCTTGAATTACAGTATGCGGACCTTGGTAATGCAACTCTGATAGATCAGGCAGAAGCCATATCCGAGATTAGCTATGCTGAAGGATCCCTGAGTGGTTTGTACTACTTATGGAATGGTTTAGCGGATGATGAATATCTCGATGCTGACGGTCTCGATTCGCGTGCCGGGTTGTCCGTCTACGGTCGGTTGGGTGCCGGAGCAATGGACAACGATTCAAGGGGTAACGTGACATTCACGCGCGAGAATGATTTCCAGTTACTTGCGGGCCTCGGGGTTGAGTACGGTTTGTCGATTGGGCTTGCAGCGAGAGCAGAATATATTCGTTATGACACAGATGCGGAATATGCCGGGTTATCAGTGTTGTATCGATTCGGTGGCAGGCGGCCACAGGTTGAAACCATAGACGAGCCGGAACTACCTGTGCTGCCTGCGCCAAGTCCGGTCACAAAACTGCCACCACCTCCGGTGCCGGCAGAATTGCCTTCGCTACCAGAGCTTCCTGAATTGCCGGAACTGGCCGTTGTTCCAGTAAATCCGGACACTTCATTAGATGCAAATGACCGGGACGGGGATGGTATCTCAAACAGTCTTGATGATTGCCCTGATACTGCACCCGGCACTCCTGTGAATAACGCTGGTTGTGAGATCTTTAACGGGGTAATTGAAGGAGTTAATTTTCTGTCTGGTTCAGACACGCTCACTGATCTGGCGCGAGCCTCTCTCGATGAAGTGGTTGCCACACTGGATAGCTTTCCCGAAATTCGTTTATCGATCGAAGCTCATACTGATAGCCGTGGTGATGAAGCCGCTAACCTGGAGCTTTCACGTACACGTGCTCTGTCAGTGGTCAGATACCTGATTGCACAAGGAGTTAGCATTGAACGACTTCGGGCACGAGCGTACGGTGAAGCTCGTCCGATAGCAGATAATTCGACTGAAGACGGCCGTCTACTGAACAGACGAGTGGAATTCCTTACCCTCCCATAGGTAACACCAAGACGAAGGGGCATCAATGACAGGTGCCCCTTCGTTATATTGATCAAGTGAATCTAATACTCATCGAGTGGCTTCAACGCATGCTTTTCAGACTCCTGTTCTCTCCGCTGTTTAAAGGACTGGCCTTAGTTAGTGTTTGGTTTGTGCTTGTGCAATCCGTACACGCACAGTCCACATTCGACTTTACCGGGCCTGCGGTGCTGGTATCTGGTAGTGATTTGCAACAGGGTGCCGTCTATCGTTACTCATCTGTCGCCACCGATCTGGATGCACTGGTTGAGGTGGTTGCTCTAAATTCTGCAACGCTTGTTCAGCTAGATGATGCGGCGGGTATAGCGCGCGCATTGCAGGCGGAGATCGACGGTGATGCGGAGGGATCCTTTGTAGAATTTAAAATTACTTTTGTTGACAGCGGAACTTCCGATGCAGCGCTGATTAGTGGTGTTTTCAGTACTCTTGATGTGGATTCAGTGTCCGAGTTTGACACCTTTTTTAATGTGTCTGACTATACCCTGGAGACCAATACAGATGTTGCTGTTGCCGTGCTGGCACCAAAAACCTTGCAAATCACAGGTGGCGGGCCAGGTTATGATCCGCTGTCAGAAGCAAATACGGCCGTGGTGGTATCGGTGGGTTTCAATGAACTCGCGGGCTTTAGTTATCGTCTGGGTGTCAATGGAAATTCCACCAGACAAACCTCACTGTTATTTGAGCCGGTGACTTTTACTGATGCTGATTTTAATAACATTAATGATGCGCCGGTTGGTGTTCCCGACACTAACACGACTGTCGAAAACGCTGCTCTGGTGGTGCCCGCAATTAGTGGCTTATTGAGCAACGATACTGATATCGATGTAGGTATTGATACAGATATTCTTGTGGTTGATTCGATTACCGTAGGAGTGGATACCTATACCGTTAACAGTTCAGTCAGTCTGGTCGAGGGTGAGCTTACTGTTGACAGTGATGGAGGCTATCAGTTTATCCCGGCGGCGAATTTCAGCGGACCAGTACCGCTTGTCAGCTATCAACTGAGTGATGGAAACGGTGGCACGGACAGTACCACATTATCACTTACGGTAACGTCGGTTAATGTCGCACCTGTGGCCAATAATGATAGCGCAACATTAACCAGTAACCAGCCACTCACGATAGCTGTGCTCGAAAACGATACCGATGATAGTGGGCTTGATGCAAACAGTCTGGTATGGACTGCCGACCTGACCAGCTATCCTGCGGACTCAATGTTGTCGAGTGATCTAAAAGTACTCACCATACCTGGCGAAGGTGTTTGGACGATATTCGGCGGTGCAACCAGCTTTGCACCTGTAGAAAATTCGTCGGGCCAGGTTTCCCCGGTACAGTATGAAGTAAGTGATACCAATGGTGAATCTGCTACTGCATTCATTGAGTTGATTGATGGCCTGGCTACCGTAGCGCCTGAAGTCACTATTGATGAAGACAGTAACGATGACGGGTTTATCAGTGCCGCAGAGATCAATGGCGTCATTGATGTCAGCGCGGATCTGCCTGCTCAGGCTGTTTTGGGTGATAGGGTAAGTTTCTCCAGTCAGGAAGAGACGATAGAAGTCCTGGTAGAAGACAGTAACCTGGAAAGTGGTCAAATAAGTGTGGCCTTTGTACCTCTGTCAGATGGCGAACTTCTTCAGGTTCGTGTGTCACTCATTGATGCAGCCGGAAACCAGTCCCCGGTATCGAGAGATCAGGCGCTGGTGGATATCAGTGCGCCTGAAGCGCCCGAGGTCATAATTTCTACGGATTTGGATAATAGCGGATTTATTTCTTTGCAGGAAAATTCGCCCGTCACCACTATTGAAGTGCGTTTGCCACCGGATGCGTCAGTAAACGATAAACTGACTGTGACTACCGGGTCGACTGCGACCGAAGTGGTATTGACTCCCGTTGATCTTGCAAACGGGTCAGTGACGCTGTCAGTCGATACGCAATCGGACGGTGCCGCTTTATCGGTAGTTGCTCATATTACGGATGAGGCAGGTAACCGGTCAGTGAGCGGTAGTGATTCCGCGATGATAGATCTTTCTTCACCCTTAGCACCCACGGTCAATGCGCTGCTCAGTGCAAACCCCACACCGGCTATCTCGGGTACTGTTCCTACAGACAACAACTATTTGCTTAGTGTGCAGGTTAACGATGTGGTGTATGCCAGTGGAGATGGTCAGTTAGTGAATATCGGGAATGGAATCTGGACCCTGGTTATTCCGCCTGCAGATGCGCTGGAAGACGGAATATATGATGTGGTTGCGGTGGTTTCCGATATGGCAGGCAATTCGACGAGTGACATTACCAGTAACGAACTCACTATTGATTTGATACAGCCGGAGATAGCTGCAGATAACGTTGGGCCATCATCAGATAGAGCGCCGGTTATAAAGGGGTCCAGCGATCAGGCAGATGGTCGGGCGGTTATTGTTTTAACAGACAGTGGCACCAGGGTGTGTAGCGCAGAGATCCTTAACGGTCAGTGGCGATGCGCCAGTCAGATCCTTCTGTCAGTTGGCACCAATACGTTAAGAGCGAGTGTTCTAGATCTTGCCGGCAATCTGGCAGTAGAGGAATTTGCCGCAGTGGTCGTTGCATCACCTGATTCTGATGAGGATGGAATTGCAGATGATCAGGAGGGTACCGACGATAATGACGGAGATGGCATTGCAAACTATCTGGATCTTGATAGTGATAATGACACCATCACTGATGACCTTGAAACGCAGATTGATCGAGATGGTGATGGAATAAGAAACTATCTTGACCCTGATGCAGATAATGATGGCATCGCAGATATCGATGAACGCTCACGTGGGGTCATTGTTAATCAGGACGATGCACAAATTGCTGACACCGCAGAGCTTGGCGTTAACGGAATTGCTGATGCGTATGAAACAGAGCCTGATTCCGGCATTGCGATACCTGTAGTTGACACTGATGGCGATCAGATACCCGACTATCTTGATCATGACAGCGATGGTGACGGGATAAGTGATGTGGTTGAAAACGGTCATGCAGATAATGATGGTAATGCGATGCGAGATGACGGGTTGGTGGTAGCCGTTCTTGATTTTGATCGAGATGGGATTTTTAATTTTCGTGATCTTGATTCTGATCAGGACGGAATACCGGATGTGCTTGAGTTACCCGCCACCGACAGTAATGGGGACGGGAAAACTGATGAGCTGATTGATGCAGATAATAGTGGTCTGTCGGATAGCATTACGAGTCAATCTACCGCTGGCTTGGCACAGGATCTGGATGGAGATGGTGCTGCCAATTTTCTGGATCTCGATAGTGATGGTGATAGACGACTTGATATCATTGAAGCAGGCGGAAGCGACGTTGATAACAACGGTATCCATGATTCGTTCGTCGATATAAATGGCAACGCGATAGATGATAGTGTGGATGTATTGCTGACGATGGGCATTGATGCCGATGGCGACCTGATCGATGATCGTTTTGATTCTGATTTCACAGACAGTCTCGATAGCGATAACGATGGAATAATCGATACACACGATGCAGATGCTAACGGCAACGGCCTGGCAGATCAGCTTGATGATGTTGTTATACAGCTGCCCGATCTAAACGGCGATGGTCAGATAGATGCTTATGAGCCTGTGACGCCGGAAACTGCGGCAGTGTTACATACCGGTACAGGGACTCTGGGTGGAGGCTGCGCGATGAGTTCAGGGGTGAATAGTTCTGCTGGTACGCCACGCATAGATTTATTGTTAATCTGGTTGTTGCTGGGGGCGCTGGCTGGAGTTCATCGCAAACGTTTCAAAGTAGTCCATTCTTTACGTAGATAGTAATTAGTAAATATTTCTAACGGAGATAACACATGTGTCGTGCGATGGCCAGAAAGTCTGGTGTGGTTATACAAGCTCTCAAAATTGCGATTCTGTTTGCAGGTGCCGTGGTTTTTCTCGGTGGATCAGTTGTTGTATATGCAATGACGGATACTGACGGTGATCTCGTACCTGATGGTATTGAAATGGCAGAGGCCACTGACCCTTCAGATAGCTCGTCTTTTCTGGATACAGACGAGGACGGTTTATCAGATTTTATCGATCGTGACGCCGACAATGATGGACAGGAAGATCAGTTGGAGGCCGGTTTGTTTCCATATTATGACCGCGATGGCGATGGTGTTCCGGCTTATCTGGACGATGATGATTATGATTTGTATGTCGGTGATCTGGATGGACGCGTGCAGCTTTTATTTGATCCCGATAATGATGGAATAGCATCCTTTCAGGATGCCGGTGTAAATAATACAAGTGCCGATATTGATGGCGACCAGGTACCTGATGTGGTCGAAGAGTTTGAAGGTACTGATCCTGCCGATGGGACTAGCTTCAGAGATTCTGATGCCGACGGCTTACCGGATTTTATTGATCCGGATGACGATAACGATTCTATCCCGGATTATATAGAAGGAGGCGGAGACCCTGATCAGGACAAGCTTCCTAACTATCTTGATGACGATAGTGACGGTGACGGGGTGAATGATGAATTGGAAGGTATCGGTGATGTAAACGGAGATTTTATACCAGACTTCCTTGATACCGATGAAAATACGCCGGTAACCGCGGCAGATTCAGATAGTGACGGAATTTTTGATACCGTTGAGGGGCAGGGCGACACAGACAGTGATGGTACTCCTAATTTCCAGGACTCTGATAGTGACGCTGACGGGATTGCAGATATCATCGAAGGCACGGCAGATCTGGATGGTGATCAACAGCCTAACTATGTTGATATCGACAGCGACGGTGATTCAATACCGGATCAAATTGAGGGTATTGGAGATTTTGATGCCGACGGAAATGCAAATTTCCTGGATATCGATAGCGACGCCGACGGAATACCGGATGTCACCGAAACCGCTGCGGATTTGGACATTGATGGTGCTGGAAACTACATAGATCTTGACAGTGATGGAGATGGGGTGCCGGACAGTGTTGAGTTGGTGGCCGACGTGGATGAAGATGGTCAGCCAGCTTTCCTTGATGCCGATGAATTAGGTTTCCCTGCTACGGTTCAAACGGGCCTTCATGGGGGTTGTGTTCTTGGGGACGGTCGCGGAGCAGTTGATCCTTTGTTAGTGGTGCTGCTGTTTGTGGGACTAATCGGTTTATCTCGACGTCGATATCCCGCTTAACCGGCCCTGTTGGTTATTAGCACAAGAGTAAAAGGCACAGCACTTCTGTCGGTGCGAACTTTTGTCTCTTTGATTTACCTGTGCTGTCGATCTTGCCATTGCCATCGTGGATCTGAAAGCACAGATTTAAATTCAGCTCCCGGATTGCTGTTTATTCTCACGAGCTTTCCATTCAGAGGATGCAGGATTTCCAGATGCTGTGCGTGGAGGAGCAGACGATGACAGTGGTACAGTTTGGCGAAAAACTGATTGTGCAGAGCTTTACCATAGCTGGTATCCCCGATAATTGGATGCTTGATATGCTTCATGTGCTGTCTGATTTGATGGCGTCTGCCGGTATCAGGCTTTACCTTAAGCAGGCTATACCGAGTGGTCGGATAGCGATCAATGCGATGGGGTAACTCAATGGTTGCCAGCCGTTGATACGAAGTTTGCGCCGGGTTTCTTTGCGGCGTTCTGGCATCGCGATCCCGGATTGCATGGTCAATTGTGCCAGCTTTATCGGTGTAACCTCGAACAACGGCAAGATAGTGTTTAGTGACCAGTTGGCGTTCAAACTGCTGTGAAATTGAACGGGCCGAGTCACTGTCCAGTGCGAACAACAATACCCCGGATGTGGGTTTATCAAGGCGGTGTACCGGATACAGAAATAGTCCGGTTTGCTCTCGCAGTTTTTTCAGTACGTTGTCATTGTCATGTACATCAAGTTTACTTCGGTGCACCAGTAATCCCGATGGTTTTGCGACCGCGATCAGATGGGTGTCCTGGTACAGAACTGGCAGCTCTGACATAGTAGAAAAATTAGCTGACTACTTCGCTCGGCGTGTCGGCTTTTAGCTGCACGGTTTGTTCTACTTCTTCTTTGATTAGACGTGCCCAGATATCTTCCACCCAGCTCTTCATGATGAGGGATTCTTGCCAACGGTCAGACATTTCCATGCCGTCTGGTCCTGTCATGGCGTATTCAGGAGGGGCGAGCTCCGTTTGAAAGATTAATGTGTCATTTTCACTGGATCTTTTACGCCAGAGTTTGAATCCGGCTTCCCACCAGTCCAGGAATTGCACTACCCACTGTTGATGTTGCGGAAATTCAAGTTGCAACTGAATTTGCTGTGCCGAGGCGACCCGACCTTGAAAAGCATCGGCACGATGCAGTATTTTTTCAACCATTACCTGTTCTTCTTTAGAGACTGGTAATCCAAATTCGCGTTCCACTACATAGTGAGATAAGTCCACGGCCAGTCGCATATCCGGAACCGCCTCGAGTAACTGGATAGTGTAGTTGAGATCGTTGGTGACTGAATTGCGATGAGTTTCGAACTCAATGATAATTCCCTCCTTATCTGCTTCTTCCATCCAGTCCTGTACCATCAACGATGCTTCATCCACGCTACTGGGGATCACCTGGGCAATGATATTGACAGCGACGGCGTCGAATTCCCCAGCCATTTTTAACACTGGAAGCATATCTTCCATACTGGCAGGAAATGCGTTAATCACGCAGCCAAGTTCGTACTGTTGGAATAGCGGGAGTGTTTTGTAGGCGGTTTCAGTATCTGCTGCAGCCAGGTTGATGGCCATTCCGGCGTAGCCAGCATCACGTACTGCGGCAAATGCCTCTTCGGTGGTGATGGCCGGGTGGCTGCCTCTTCCGGCATCCATTGCCCAGAGAGATTGGTATAGATCGAGTCTTGGCAAGCTTGGGTCTCCGTCAGGGGGACAATACGAGTATGGCCCAATTGGAGGCCATCTGCAGAATTTAAGTTGTGCGCCAGGTCCGTTTGGGAAAAATTCTGGCCCGGAAGTATAACAAATGCGGGTTGCTATGCGGTTGCTAAAATTTACAATTTGAGCGAAGAAGCTGTCTCCTACGGGGGCACATTAGGCTAGAATTGGCAAGGCTCTCCACGACTCCGGTCTATTGTGATCATCGATTGCTGAACAAGGCCTGCGTTAACAAAGGTTTACTGAACAGTACTGGTATTCAGCGCAGGTCTGGCTATGATGCTGATTGCGAAACGTCGGGCGAAGAAGCTCTGGTCGCACGAAAATGGGATTTTGCTAATTTAAGTCGTTCTCCCGCACGAAAAAATAAAAAATAATTCATCAGATTTAAAACCACCATAAAGGAAATAGTTATGCACTTTCACAATAAGTACCTTGCCGAATTTTTCGGCACTTTCTGGCTTGTGCTAGGGGGCTGTGGTAGCGCGGTTTTCGCGGCTACATTCGCAAATGATATTGGCATTAATATCGGATTGGTCGGCGTGTCACTGGCATTCGGTCTTACCGTAATGACCATGGCTTATGCCGTTGGGCATGTGTCTGGCGGTCATTTCAACCCTGCCGTTTCAATCGGTCTCTGGGTTGGCGGTCGATTTGGTTTTGGACATCTGATTCCCTATATCGTATTCCAGGTGCTTGGTGCAATCGCTGCGGCATTCGTTCTGTACTGGTTTATGTCAGACAGCGGAAACGTTGAAGCAGCAGCTACGCTTGCGTCAAATGGCTACGGGGAGTCTTCTCCAGGCAAATTCAGCATGGAAGCAGTTATTGTGATGGAAGTGCTGATGACAGCATTCTTCCTGATCATCATCATGGGTTCCACAGATGAGCGTGCTCCTGCTGGTTTTGCACCAATAGCTATTGGTCTTGGCCTGACTCTGATTCACCTGATCTCGATTCCTGTTTCTAATACTTCGGTCAACCCTGCGCGAAGCACCGGTCCGGCACTGGTTGCTAAATTCTTTGGCGGCGGTGATGAAACACTTGTTACTCAGTTGCCAATCTTCTGGATTGCGCCAATCGTTGGTGCAGTTCTGGGTGCTATCTTCTACCGTCTGATTGTTTCCGGTGCCGCTCCTGCAGAAGCAGCTGCTGCTCCAGAGCGTGTGGAAGTACGTGAGCCTGAGTATCGTGATCGCGGTGAAATGCGTGGTGGTGACCGTGGTGATTATCGCGGCGATTACCGTGATGATTATCGCGACAGCCGCGAGTATCGTGACGACCGCTACTAGGTTCGACACTCGGTGAACAAAAACGGTGCTCCTCCGGGGGCACCGTTTTTTTTGTCTGGAATAACAACTCAATACCCTGTTTTATCATCCACAATGGCCGTGCCTAAACTAAAAACATCTCCCCCGGATGCCAGATGATGAATTCCGTCGGCAATTTGCGCTACTGACAACTCCAGTTGAGTGGGCCCGGCGATATGCGGGGTAATCAGGATATTCGGTTGATCCCAGAGTGGACTGGTTGCTGGCAATGGTTCTGTTGAGCAGACATCCAGCATTGCGCCAGCCAGATGATTGGTTTCAAGTGCGTGCAACAGATCCTCTTCCACTATGTGGGCTCCGCGCCCGACGTTAATTAGAGTAGCTTTCGATGGTAAATTCTTAAGCAACTCTGCATTGATGATCCCATTGGTTGATGCAGTTAATGGTAAAACGCACACCAGAGTGTCTAGACGTTGTAAAAACTCTGGTAACTGATCGTTGCCGTAAAAAACCTCGATAGAGCTATCGGTTGATCGGGTTCTCTTCCAGGCACACACCGCGTAACCGGCGTCTTGCAGTCGGGATGCTATTCGATTCCCGATAATCCCCAGTCCCATCACACCAACGCGATAATCTGCAGTATTTTTTTCATCCTGTGGCTGCCAAATGTGCCGGTTTTGCTGGCGTTGATAACTATCGAAGTGACGGTGCCAGCGTAATACACCGTATTGTACGTACTCAGCGATCTTATCTGCCATGCCCGCGTCAGATAATCTGATGATCGGCACACCTTTTGGCAACTGTGGATGGTTAAGCAGGTGATCCACTCCGGCTGCCAGTGAAAATATAGCGCGTAGTTGTGTTACTTTATCAAAAAAACTATCGGGTACGCCCCAACAAATTGCGTAGTCCAGTTCCTGTGGGTTTCCTACATCAGGCCATGCCCAAACATGATGGTCGGGCAGTCTGTCTCGCAGAGCTTGCAGAGTTTTGCCTTCTGTATCTTCAATTGAGTAAAAACTGATATTCATAAGATCTGACTATTTGCTGGAAGGGGTGAAATTGCAGGTTATTGTAGCCAGTGCATGCCGGGACGGCACATTTTCATGTTGGCTTGCCTATCGCCTTTCTGCCACTATTTATCTTGTCTTAACCTCTGGATGGCAATTTTATTTTGATAATTTTTTTACGTTATGCGTAGGTCCGCCAGCCGTCAAGAGCGCCCCCACCAGGATCGTGATGATTTTACGAATCTGAAGAAACTATCTCCATATGTCTGGCGATATGGCAGGAGGGTATCCATTGCTCTGGGTTGTCTGCTGCTGGGTAAGCTTGCCACAGTATGTATACCGCTGGTACTAAAGCGGATTATCGATTCACTGGATCAGCAAACAGATAGTTTGTCTGGTGATAATGTCTCTCTGCTTCTTATCGTGCCTCTGGGTATGTTACTTGGTTATGGCGCACTAAGGCTTGCCAGCGGATTGTTTAATGAGTTAAGGGATATCCTGTTTTCGAGGGTTCGCTATAGTGCAATGCATCAAATGTCTGTCGACGTACTCAGACATTTGCATTGCTTGTCCCTGCGCTTTCATCTTGAACGTAATACGGGGGGAATATCGCGTGATCTTGAGCGCGGGACACGAAGCCTTGCATCTGTATTGAATTTGCTGGTGTTTAGCATTCTACCTACTATTGCAGAGTTTTTATTGGTGGGTTTGATCCTGTTGCTTAACTATGACTGGATTTTGATGGTTGTCATTGTATTTACCGTGTTGGTCTATGTGGTATTCACTTTGGTACTTAGTAAATGGCGTATGAGCTTTCGTCATGAAATGAATAAGCATGATAGTGCTGCTAATGGACGCGCAATTGATAGTTTGCTGAATTATGAAACGGTTAAGTATTTTAACAACGAAAAAATGGAAGTGGACCGCTACAACGAAGAATTGGCTCATTGGGGTAGTGCCGGGCAAAAAACACAAATTAGCTTATCGGCTCTGAATTTTGGGCAGGGGGCCATTGTGACTATTGGGGTGACGATAATAATGATACTAGCGGCGAAAGATGTGGCTGCCAGTGAAATTACTATCGGTGATTTGGTATTAATTAATGCGCTGATGTTGCAGCTGTTTATTCCGCTCAGTATTTTAGGGTCTGTTTATCGCACTTTGCAATATGCGCTGGCAGATATGGACCTGGTTATAAAGCTACTTGGTCAAACACCTGAAATACAGGATTCTCCGGATGCAACAGATTTAGAAGTGAGTAAGGGCCGTGTCGAATTCAGGCAGGTGACCTTTCACTATGAGAAAAACCGCCCGATTTTACGCAACATTAGCTTTTCAATTGATGCGGGTAAAAAAGTAGCAGTTGTTGGACCCTCAGGTTCTGGAAAGTCAACGCTTGTTCGGCTGCTATTTCGTTTTTATGATGTTGCAGACGGAGATATCAGAATTGATGAGCAATCCATAGCTGATTGTACGCAGGAAAGCTTGCGCAAATCCATTGGTATAGTGCCGCAGGATACCGTGTTGTTTAATGACACAATCCTTTATAACATTGGCTATGCAGATCCGTCTGCTGACGAATCAAAGGTGCTTGAGGCCGCGAAAAATGCTGACCTTGGCCGCCTGATATCGCGTCTGCCGGATGGATTAAACACAGTGGTGGGTGAGCGCGGACTGAAACTGTCAGGTGGTGAAAAACAACGATTAGCTATAGCCAGAGTGATACTGAAGTCACCGAAAATTCTGCTGTTTGATGAGGCGACATCAAGCCTTGACAGCCAGTCTGAAAAAGCCATTTTAGCTGCTTTGCGAAAAGTGTCCAGTAGTGCAACTACGCTCGTGATTGCGCACCGGCTTTCCACCATCACTGATGCAGATAAAATTATTGTGATAGATGATGGCTCAGTGGTAGAGACCGGTTCCCATCACAGTTTACTAAAGCAAGCCGGGCTCTACCGTAAACTTTGGGAAATGCAGAAAAACAGCCACGCGGAACAGTAGCCAGGCACAGCTAATTAATTTTAATATTATAGCGCCATGTAGCCGAGATCGTGCTGCTCAAAGTTAGCCAGTGAAGGTAACAGCGAGTTTATTTCAGATTCGCTTAGACCAAGCCAGCGAAGCTGAGTTGCGGCGTATTGGCTTACGGATGTCGTTGGAACAATGCGTCCGTTGCGATAGTCATCGGGACCGTCAATAGCGAAGCGCGGAATAAGGCCATAGATATCACCGCCATTCACTGAACCACCCATCATGATATGGTGGTTACCCCAGCCGTGATCGGTGCCATCGCCATTCCCGGAGACGCTGCGACCGAAGTCGGAGGTAGTAAAGCTGGTGACGTTGTCCAGTTGATTGATTTCAAGTAGCGCCTGATGAAAAAACGCTAGCGCTTCTGCCACCTGTGAGTAAAGATAAGGCTGATTTTTCAGCTGATCATCATGCGTGTCGAAACCTGAAAGACTGACATAGAATAATTGCCGGGTCATACGAAATTCATCTTTGATTGCGATCAACTTTGCAACCATGGCGAGCTGTCTGGCAAGGGCATTGTCTACCGGTACTGGCGTCTGCAGCTCCCCTAATTTTTCAAGTGCAGCACCGACGTTTGTTGACAGTACCAGCGCTCTTGATTGCAGCTCTGCATATGCGCGTTCGAAAACATTGGTGTAACCCTGATGTAGTAGTTCGATAAAAGCCTGTCGTCGTGGCATCTGCCAGTCACCGGTGAGATCATCCATCCCGGCGTAGCTTGAAACTCCTCCGCTATCGAGTGAAAATGCCGCCTGATCTCCCCCGGCTTGCCAGTCGTTGTTGCCCGTGAGGCTAATTCCGGTGAGATTTGGATTGGCTTGCCGGGCTGCAAAAATATCTGTTGCGCGTGCACCCCAGCCACTATTCCATTCGCGATAATGATCCAGCTTTTGCCATTGCCGTGCTTGATCATTGTGTGAGAATAATTGTTCGGGTAGCTTCACACTATCATTGCGTACATCATCTGCAGTTGTTGGTTCCACTAAGGTGCCGACGTTCGATTGAAAGGCCAGATTACCGTTCTCAAATAAAGGCTTTAATTTTCCCATAAAAGGATTTAAACCGACTGGTGTCGTGTTGGCGGACGTCGGTTTGAGTGCTAGTAGATCCGCTGATCCTGTAGCGAGGTGGCCGCGTCCTTGTGCGTATTCGCGGTAGGCAGCACCGCCAGACGGTACCAGCATGTTAAAACCATCGTTGCCACCATCCAGATTTACACACACCAAAGCGGCGTAGTTTTTTGCTGTGCTGCCCTGTGCATGTGCGAGCTTTGCTGTGTTACCGGTCATCAGGCCTGCCCCGATAATGGTCTGGCAGCCCGCTTTTAGAAACCGACGGCGATTATACTGGTTCATAGGAATTTATCTCTGCACTGCAGCTTCGGGTGAACTCACAAATAGGAACAACAGATCTTCTGCGCGAATTTCAGAAGTAGCCTGCGAACGTTCTTCGAGTAAATAATGTGCCTGCCGTTGTAAACTATCACTGGCGGGGCTGTGCAGTGTTAATTTACTGAGGTAACTTAGTTGAGCGTTAACGTCGCCATCTCTCAACATGATGGGTGAGATATCCACCGGTGCAAAAGCTGGATCTGAATCCGAGATTGTATTGCGCCAGATGGTGTGGGCAAGTAGAGCACTTGTGATGGAAATCATGCTGCTTTCGTTGTGAATCTGAAATTCCGGAGAGCTCATTCCACGTTGCCTGATTGTGCCCGGCTGGCTGAAGTCTGGTGAGTAAAAATTGAATACTGAAGGCGACTGAAGCGGGGCTTGCGACAACCTTTCTGCAATCCAGGAGTAGTCGAATTGTGCATTGTCCGGATTACCCTCGAATGCTCTCCACAGTGCAACCAGGCGTACTATAGGTTCTCTTAATTTGCCAAAAAACTGCGGGTTATTGGTAAATCCGTTGAGTGCTTCCTGGTCAAGAAGAATTGCACTGACCACTGCGGCGATATTCCCGCGTAAGCCATTTGAGTCTGAGTTAAACACAGTGGCCACACGTTCTATGTACTCGGGAGTCGGGTTACTGGTAACCAGCTGTGTGATTAAATGTCGACTAAAGAAAGGCCCGACATTTGGATGGTTGAAAATATTGTTAAGTGCATCCTGCAGATCTTTTTCCGCAGACTGACCGGGAGGTAATGTTCGCCCTCTCAATAGAGTTTTCGTGCCTTTATCATGATGTTCATCATAGGCTTGCATCGGGCTGAACCAGTCTTCGTTCTTAGGATAATTCCAGTCATCAACATTATTGAAATTCCAGCCGGTAAACACGTGTGCAAAATTTTCAACGATTTCCTGATTATAGGTCGGGAGCGGAACCCCATCTGAATCAGTGATAACACTGCCATCGATATTCAGTTGTACCAGACCAATTGAAAAAAGTTGCAACAACTCGCGCGCGTAGTTTTCATCAGGTCGAATATTACTTTCTGGATCGGGTTTTTGATTCCCTTTCATACTCAGGTAATTACCCATCACCGGGCTTAACGTCACCTGTTCGATCAGATCTCTGAAATTGCCGAAACTGTGCGCAATTAAAATATCATAGTAATTTGCCAGCGCTGCTGGCTGTCCGCCCAATTCTCCCTCTCCGGAAACGACGAAAAATTGAGACAAGGCGTAGGCCACTCGTTGGCGTAGCTGATCTGGTGCATTTACACTAAGCTTGAACCAACTATTAACATGCTCAAGCCATCTTGGTTCGTTGCGTTGTCGTGTCAGAGGTAGCATAAAAGAGGCTGGCATTTGTAGCTGTTCTTCTATCCAGGCAGAGTAACCTTTGATAGTGAGTGCCTCGATGTCATCTAGCCGGGGACCAAAACTGGCGCGATGCAGAAAACGCACAGCCTGGTAGTCATCTGCTACAGGCTGCTGCAATGCCGCACCAATTTCGGGGATGCCTGCGGTGCTGTCTTCTTTTTGGTAGTTGCTGCTGGCACTGCCGGTGTTGATGCCGGTTGCCTGGTAAGGAGTAGATTCCCCGCCGCCGCACGAGATTATGGTTAAAGCGCATAGCGCTGTCACCGGCCACTTTTTAATGTTGAGTAGTATGCCTGTCACCATCCAGCCTCTCGCACAGGAAAACAACATTTTGCGCGTGTGAAAAAAGATTGCCGGTGGGGTAGCGACCGGGGATACAATAAATACAGTTCGAAACGCACCCTGATTTGCACCAGCAGTGGTGTAGCGGCACTGTATGGTCAAACTTAATTCTGCAATTTTATGAGAATATTTGAATATGTTATCTGTGTTAGGAAACGCCGCAAAAGTATGGATATAGTGGAATGTTGCAACCCTTCGAAAGCAGTCGGATTATCCCAAAATGAGTTCTAGTATCGAAATCGCCGATCCCGCGCAGTGCCTGGACAAATATTTCGGTTATGCAAATTTCCGCGGTGAACAGCAGGAAATCATAGAAACGGTCATTGCTGGCGAAGATGCGCTGGTGCTAATGCCAACTGGTGGTGGAAAAAGCCTGTGTTTTCAAATTCCTGCGATGCTGCGTAACGGTGTCGGAGTGGTGGTATCGCCGCTCATTGCATTGATGCAGGACCAGGTCCAGCAGTTGCGGCAAAACGGGGTACGGGCAGCGTTTATTAATTCCAGTTTGTCCTCTGGCGAACAAAGCCTCATTGAACGTCAGGCGCAAAACGGTGAGCTTGATCTCCTCTACATGGCGCCTGAACGCCTGGTTACCTCGGCGGGTACAGCTCTACTTGCAGAATTGCAGATTGCGCTCTTTGCTATCGATGAGGCGCATTGTGTTTCGCAGTGGGGACATGACTTCAGGCCCGAATATACCCAGTTGTCTCAGCTTGCTGACCGGTACCCGGGGGTGCCACGCATCGCGCTGACGGCCACCGCCGATGAGAATACTCGCCAGGATATAAAAACGCACTTACAGCTGTCTGATGCTCGAGTTTTTATCAGCAGTTTCGATCGACCCAATATTCAGTACCGGATAGAGGCCAAAGATAGTCCACGTACTCAATTGCTGCAGTTTATACAAAGTGAGTTTCCGAGTGATACCGGTATCGTGTATTGCATGTCGCGCAAAAAAACAGAAGAGACGGCACGATTTCTTTGCGAAAAAGGATTTAAAGCACTGGCCTATCATGCCGGAATGCCGGCTGCTCAGCGGAGCGGTAACATGAACCGGTTTATCGTGGAAGAAAATATTATTATGGCTGCCACTATAGCGTTTGGTATGGGGATTGATAAACCCGATGTTCGCTTTGTAGCCCATCTTGATATGCCAAAAAGTATAGAGTCGTATTATCAGGAAACCGGCCGCGCCGGGCGTGATGGTTTGCCCTCCGTTGCATGGATGGTTTATGGCTTACAAGATACAATCATGTATCAACAGATGCTGAATGAATCTGAAGCCGCACAAGAGGTAATCCAGGTAGAACGCCACAAACTTACCGCCATGAGTGGACTATGTGAGGCCACAGATTGTCGCCGTAAAACTCTATTGCGCTACTTTGGAGAGGAGCTTGGTAAGTCGTGCGGCAATTGCGATACCTGTCTAACGCCCCCCCAAACCTGGGATGCCACAGAAGCCACTCGTAAAGCTCTGTCTGCGGTGTATCGTACCGGCCAGCGTTTCGGGTCTGGGTATGTGATCAATGTGTTGTTAGGTAAGAGTGATGAACGAATAACTCGTTTCAAACACGATAAGCTATCTGTGTATGGTATTGGTCAGGAGTATGATATCAACACCTGGCGCAGTATATTCAGGCAGATGGTAGCGCGTTCTTTGTTGACAACTGATATGGAAAGTCGCGGAGGGTTGCGCTTGACTGAAGCAGCCAGGCCTGTGCTTAAAGGTGATGAGGCTATTCATTTCCGTCAGGAGGCAAAACCCGCCACTCGAAAGAAAGCTCGCACCAGCCGACGGCCGTTGTCCGCTGAACATAACGAGTTGTGGGAAAGACTTCGCGAAACTCGACGAATTGAAGCCAGTGAACAAGGTGTGCCGGCGTATGTAATATTTCATGATGCAACATTGATGGAAATGGCCGAAAGGCGTCCGGCCACGATGCATGCTATGGCCGCCATTTCAGGTGTCGGGGTTGCTAAACTTGAGAAATACGGACAGCTCTTTTTGGATGCGATAAACAATGACATTGTAGAGGCCCAGGGGGATTCGAACACGCTGGGAAAACTGATGGGTGCGATACATGCCGGTGTCAGTGGTGTTGAATCTTTGGCTAGTCAAAGTGGGATGAGTGAGGAAAAAATTATTACTGAACTGGCTAATTTAGTTAAGCACGGAGAACTGACGCTGCGGCATGCATTGGCCAGTATCAACTCAGAAGTTGATGAAGATCAGATAAGTGAAATTGAGGCCGAGATATTGGTATTGCTTGAGGAAGGAGGTTTTTCGATGCAGCAGGTACATCGTGATTTTAATGAGAGGTACAGTACTGAGGTACTTCGTTTGGTTAAAGCATCTGTGGAGCATGAACTGGCAGAGGAAGAGGGCGTGTAGTGCGAAGCCGTTAACCTGAACAGCTTCGCCATAGTAGTACCTGAAAATCAACTTAATTTTATTTCTTTTTATCGGCTTTGCTTTTCGATGTAGAGCTGCCTGACGATTTTTTGGTGGTTGATGTTTTCTTTGTGGATTTCTTTTTAGATGATTTGGTGCCGGTTTTAGCTGTCGCTGATTTGCTGGTCGCCTTGGCGCCACCCTTCACAGACATATACTTGCGATTTTTTTTGATTAAACCTTCTCCTATCCCCTTAACATTTGCAAGGTCATTGATACTTGCAAACGGACCATTTTTTTTACGATAGGCAATGATCGCTCTGGCTTTTTTCTCACCGATGCCTTTCCAGTTTTCGATCATCGTGGCTGCATCAGCCCTATTGATGTCGACTGTGACAGCGGCCAGTGCAGTATTTGCTGTTAGCCATAGCGATGCAAAAACAAGTAAGCTGGCGAGAACGAAAAACCTTGATTGTGAGTGTGATTTTGAGTTCATGACAATTCCTCAGTAAGCTTGATAGTACTCGGTACTACAAAGGTTACTTTAGCAGTTGATTGCAGTATTACGGTGCAGCGGTACGAGAGTTGTCAATTTTTTTCAATACATATTTTCGCTACACCTGGATAATTCTACTTTGGCCAGGCTGTTCGGGCTGCTGACGGCACAGATCAGATAGTACGCTTACCCCGGAGTGATGCTTTTTATTTTCATTTTGATCAGGGAACGAAGGCTCTGCGCGCGAATAGCGCGCAGAGAATTGACGGTTATGCGTTATTTTTAGCCAGCATTGATTTTTTCTCGCGCAGCAATTTACGCTGATAGCGGCTCTGAACAACATCACAACACGCCAGCACAACAATCACGAAGTAGAATGTTGCTTTGGTCATTGGAGTGACTTCTGTGCCCAGAATCTTCATATGTGCCAGATGACCGCCTTCGGAAATTAACATAATGCCAACCACGAAAAGGATGAATAATCCCAGAACTTCGTACATACGATTCTTTTGCAGGAATTCCGAAACATGATCTGCAAGCAGTATCATCAGCGCACCGCTGATCACAATGGCGCAGGCCATGATTGTGAAATTGTCTGTCAATGCGATGGCACTTAAAATTGAGTCGAAGGAAAACACCAGATTCATCAGCACAATCCAGATGACCACAGTGACGGCGGATCGGTGATGGCGATCCCCGTTGTCGTGCTCTTCGATAGCGATCATGTGCAAGATTTCTTTGGTAGCCGTGTAAATGATGAATATTCCGCCTAACAATACGATAATAGAGTGCAGGTTGAATTCGAACTCGAGCGTATCCACCAGTTGCAGGCCGAATACGGGTTCTTGAAATAGAGCGATTAAATTTGTCAACACAAACAGAAGAACTATCCGCAGGAAAATGGCGATTCCTATGCCCCATTTGCGAACTTTAGCTTGTTGGTGAGCAGGTGCTCGTTTGGATTCGAGTGAAATATAAAGCAGGTTATCGAACCCCAGGACTGCCTGTAGCATTGTCAGCAGGATCAGTGTTATCAGGTTATCTAAGGTGAATAAGTCCATCGCCCTCTCTCTGGGTTGTTATTGGCTGTAAAAGTTTAACTGATTACTATAGTGTCTCATTGTTTTTAGTTGATAGCGATTGGCCTATCAAGGCTGAAAGCAAATGAGTGGTTGCTAGTGAGTTGGCAGTATTAAACCGTCTCTGGTAAACAGGTTTTGCTAATATTTACACAAATTTTAAAAAATGGAATTCTAATCCAAACAGATTGCTATTTGGGTATATTGTCAACTCGGTTGCGTTAACAATGTGCACGAAAGCTTCACAGTTAACAGATTTTGCTTATAGTGTCACTGCCGTATAGCCCCAAGAATAATAACTCCGCGAATGACTTCAATTGATACCGATCCAACACTGACTGAAGGAGATCTGATCCAGTGGTATCGTGTTGAAAAAATCCTCGGTCGTGGTGGATTTGGTGTCACTTACCTCGCCACGGATACAAATCTTGATCATGTGGTGGCAATAAAAGAGTATCTGCCCGGGTCACTGGTTCGGCGTCAGCCTGACCACACTCTGGTAGCTGTGACTGAGAGTACGCAGGCACAATACCGCGATGGCTTGCAACGATTTTTACGTGAAGCACGTACTTTGGTCAAATTCAGGCACCCTAATATTGTGCGGGTGATGGCTGTTTTTGAGGCGAACAATACGGCTTATCTGGTCATGGAGTACGAGGAAGGTGAGCAGTTTAAAGAGTACGTGAAACGCGTTGGAGAAGTCGCAGAATCAAAGCTTAAGAGCCTGATATTGAGTGTGATTGATGGTTTGGGGCAAGTCCATCAGCGAGGTTTTATACATCGGGATATTAAGCCGGTAAACCTCATCATTCGCAAGGATGGCAGTCCGGTGTTGCTGGATTTTGGTGCAACGCGACCTGTTGAAAATGATTTACAGGTACCACATACGTCTTTCGTGTCTGCCGGCTATACGCCGCTGGAGCAGTATCAGGAGGGAGCGGGGTTAACCGTAGGCCCGTGGACAGATATTTACTCGCTCGGTGCAACTCTCTACTACGCCATTAGTGGCGTGACTCCTGTTAGTCCAATTAGCCGACTAGCCGCGCTTGTGAAGAAGTCGCGAGATCCGTTAACGCCGGCAATTCAGATAGGGAGTGATCAATACAGCAATGCTTTCCTACAGGCGATTGACTGGGCTCTTGGTTTTCGTGTTGAAGATCGTCCACAGAGTCTTTCGCAATGGAGAAACGCCTTTATTGAAAGTCCGTTAGGCAATGATTCCGATTCAGCATTGCGGGTACCTCTCGATTTACCTAACCCTGACTCAGCAGAACCTGTGCGATCGAAGCTACTGGTTCGCAATCCGGAAACGACACGCAAACCGGCCGCTGCATCGGAGCCAAAAAGCAGCAGCTCCAGGTGGTGGATAACCGTTCTCGGTGGCGTCGTGGCAATCACCGTGGCGGGTTTTTACTGGTGGCAGCAAGTACAGCAGGATCAACAGAAACAGAGCCAGCTTGAAGAGTTAGTGCGACGCGCAGATAGTGCTTACGCGAGTGGGAATGCAGTAGCCTCAGCCAGGCCTCTATATTTACAGATTCTTGAAGCGCGACCAGGTGACCCCCATGCCCTGGATCAGTTGCAACAGATTACGGAGCAGTTGGTTAATGAAATTGATGGGGATTTGGCTGATGGTAAATTGAATCAGGCACAAGCTGGAATTGAGCAACTGAAAGAGATCGACCTGTCACGAGTTGCGGATCTGACAGCAAAGCTCGCGCAGCAACAACAAGAAGTCAGGGAGCAGGAGCGTCTGCGAAATGTCCAGCGTCTGATTGACAGCAGATCCTACGGTGACGCCCTGACAGAGATTTCAGCACTTCGTCAACAAATGCCCGATAACCCTGCGCTAAACCGATTTGAATCAGATATCCGATCTGCAATACGCGCCGAGGAAGAAAGAGCTGCCAGATCGGCACAGGCACGTCGCGAAAAAGAAGCTTCACGTTTGGAAATAGAGCGTCGGATTGCAGCGGCGAATGAGCGGCAAAGGCAACGTCGCAGAAACTACCGCCGTTACCTGGACGGGGCGGATGAGGCCTTGCAACAGGGGCAGATAGCCAGCGCTCGTCGTTTGCTGGATAACGCCGTTGCGTTACAAATAAACGACAGTGAACTGCAAGACATTGAAGCGCGATTAGTATCGGCTGAGAACTTTCTCACCCGACCCTTAAGCACGTTTGAGATCAGCTATGCACGGGAACAATTTAATCGACTGGAACGGGCGATCGAAGCAAAAAATCTGCGAGCGATGATTGAATTGACCGAGGAGGATTCCCTGCGCCGTGGATTGTTCGAAACGTTATTCGGGCGGTACACTCAAATTCTTGTGCAGGTTCGGGACATTGAAGCGAAGCTCGATCCCAAGCGCGTCACGGCCGTACTCAGAATCGAGAAAATGGTGTTGCCTAACGGCGATGTTGTATTTCCGGCTGCATCCTATCGTGACTCTGCACTCAGCGTTGAGAAAAAGCGCTATAGCTGGTCAGCGATTAGTTGGTGAAGTTGTGGCTCACCACTTGTATAAACCACTCAGTATGAAAAGACTCGCCAGCTGCAAGTGACTTTAGTTCCGGTTTGTCTTCGAAATTGCCGCTTGCATCCGTTGCGTCGCTGTAGCCATACCAGGGTTCGATACAAATAAATGGCGCTCCGGGCTTGGCCCATAATCCCAAGTGTGGAGCACCTCCGGTGTTAACGCGAATTCTCTCACGATCTCCCTGCCACAAACCGATGGTGCTGGAATTGATATTTTTAAACACCAGAGCGTCTGCATTAAACAGGTTTTTGTCAAGGTTCACGCGTTGTTCGAGCAAAGGATAGGGTTCACCTTTTAAAGCGAGTAATCCATCGGCGTTCAACGGGTAATGAGTCAGATTCTCCTTACTGTTAAATCGAATACTGAATTGGTCCAGTGGAGTTTCTTTCAGTGGCAGATAGAAGGCCGGGTGAGAACCAATGGTGAACAGCATGGTTGAGTCAGGTGTTTGTTTCTGATGCGTAACAGTGTAACGGGTGAACACACGGTTATCGCTTAACGTGTAGGCAATTTCAAGCGTAAAGTGCCATGGAAACACGGCTAGCGTTTCTGAATCACTGTCTAGTTGAAATACCAGCTTGTTTGGAGATTCACTGACACATTTGAAATTCTTCCGCCTGGCCAGCCCGTGACGGGGGAGTGAGTAAACCTGTCCATCGAGGTGCATTTGTGAATCCTTTAACGCACCGACAATAGGAAATAAAACCGGCGCTCGTCCCGACCAGACGTTGCTGTCACCGTGCCACAGAAATTCTTCATCACTGGCTATGGAGCGAACGCTTTGAAGTTCAGCGCCCAGGGTGTTGACGGTAACCCTGAGGTGATGGTTTTGGATGGTGTAATTCACGTTGAATTCGCCGGGGGTATAACTGTAGTTGCTACAGGCTTATTTTTTTAAAACCAATGCGTCGCTTGCGGCGATTGACCAGCAATAAAACACACAGCCACCCAATATTATCAGACATGGCACCGCTACCGCTCTGTGGTAATGCTTGCCCATCGTCTTGCAAGCCAGGTTGCGCTTCATGTGAGTCAGCATCCACAAACTGTTCGTTGACCGGCACAGTGGGTTCCGGTGCAGGTCTGGTTACCTCGGGGGTATCATAGCTGAGCGTTTGTGTCAGCTCGGGGGCTGGCAAGTTTTGGTTAAACATCAGGATCTGTTGCTCTGACCAATGCACAACCGGAAGTGACACATCCGAGATTCTCCAGTCCTGAATGGTGTCGGTTTCATTGTCGATGCCGAGTAGCTGGCCAAAGTAATGTGCGGTCGCAAACTGATGCGAGCCGCTGCTACCCTGGATTATTAATCGATTATTAAGCAAGCCATTGTCAGAATTATTATCAACCTGGTTTTGATTGACTGCTTCCCGAAAAAAAATAGTGGCCAGATTGTCGCCAAGGCCGAATGACTCGGCATTTGAATCGACCCAGCTGTTCGCGCCAATCTCCATATCTGTTGTCTGTGTTGAAACAGACAAAACAGAAGCAGGTTGGTAGATCAGTTGTTCCAGCAGAACCGTTAAACCCAGTGAATCAGCCAACAAGCCGTCCATGACATGAATTGATTCGAGAGCGACCAATTGGCCGGTAATCCGCGAGTCAGTGGCTGAAAAATACTGCATGTATTGTTCATCGATAACAGCGCTGATTTTAACTCGCCTCGCGGGCTGAAAAATCGATTTTGTAGATGGTGTGACTCTGACTTCGACGATATTCGTGTCCGACAGTCGATCGATAGAATAAATTCTATCTGCCACACGAAACACACCGCTCCACTCATCATCAAAGCGGGTGAGGCGAAACCAGTGCGGCGGGACCGATCCTCCATTCGGATCTCTCAGTGATGCGGTGAAGAACCGAATCCCTTCCAAATCGAGAGACCGGAGATAATCACCAAACTCCTGAGTGGGCTTAAAAACCGGTAAGCCGTCGCGAATTACTTCGGAAGGAGTCAGAGTTATGTTGTAAACAGCGCTTAAGCCCGCAGCGTTGAGAAAGCTGATTGTCCCCGTGTCGGTGGCAGGGTCAAGCGACAGGCTTGTGACAAAGCCAGCATTGCTGGTCGAGTTTTCACCGACTAAATGAAAATTGTCGAATTCCTGCGCCGTAGATTTGCCGGCAAAGATGCAAAGTATCAGTGCCAGAGCTGTGGCGATATTACGCAACATGTGTTGTCTTCACTCTGCGAAATGGTCTTCAGCGAGCACACTCGCCGGTTTCCGTGCATTTATTATTGTTCTAAATTGCTTATCGCCACTTGGGTGGGATCCCTTTAAGGGTAGGACAAACTGGGAGTTCTGCCCATTTCCTCTTTTGGCGATGGCCGGGAGGAGCGAAAAGGCCCTCGTGGCGTCGATTTTGAGCCTGGCAAGGGTAGCCAGACCCGGATTTGGTTAGTTTTGATTAGTTCAAGGGCGAAAAAAAACCAGGCAGAAGGGCCTGGTTTTATATTTGTTTACGGTGTCGCCGGAGTGGATTTCCGAGCAGACCTCAGTGTTTCACTGTTGCTTAGGATGGATAGTCCCGCTTTGCATGGCCGGTATAAATTTGTCGGGGACGGCCAATTCTGAATTCCGGATCGCTGTGCATTTCCAGCCAGTGAGAAATCCAGCCAACGGTTCTAGCCATGGCGAACATGACGGTAAACATATTCATTGGGATTTTAAGTGCCATCAAAATGATACCTGAATAAAAATCGACATTTGGATAGAGGCTTCTCTGCTGGAAGTATTCGTCTTCAAGCGTTGCTTTCTCCAGTTCCAGTGCCAGGTCAAACATTGGCTGGTTACCGTCCAGGTCATCGAGTAGTTCGTGGCACAGTTTGGCAATGATTTTCGCCCGTGGGTCAAAATTCTTGTACACCCGGTGACCAAATCCCATTAAACGGAAAGGATCGTTTTTATCCTTGGCGCGAGCGATGGTGGTTTCGATGGTTTCGCCAGATGAATAGATGGACTCAAGCATGTTCACCACGGCTTCGTTGGCGCCGCCGTGCGCTGGTCCCCAGAGACTGGCGATTCCCGCAGCGATTGATGCGAATGGATTTGCGCCGGAGCTGCCGGCCAGTCTAACCGTTGAGGTACTGGCGTTTTGTTCGTGGTCAGCGTGCAGAATCATCATGACTTCAAGTGCCTTGGCGGCAACCGGATTGTGCACGTACTCTTGCGCCGGTACGGCAAACATCATCTGCATGAAATTTTCAACATATCCAACATTGTTGTCCGGGTACATAAATGGCAGACCGCGATGATGCTTATAGCAGTAAGATGCGATCGTTGGTAATTTTGCAATCAGGCGGTGAGCAGAAATAATTCGATGTTCAGGGTTATTGATATCAATCGAATCATGGTAGAAAGAGGACAGGGCTCCGACTGTTCCAACCAGCATAGCCATTGGGTGCGCGTCGTAGCGGAAGCCATTAATGAAATCGCGAATGTTCTCGTGCACCATCGTGTGTTGCTTGATGGTGTTGGAGAAATCTTCGAACTCTGTCGAAGAAGGCAGCTCGCCGTTCATCAACAGGTAACAAATTTCCAGGTATGAGCTTTTCTCCGCCAGCTGATCGATCGGGTAGCCACGGTGCAGCAGTATGCCTTCTTCGCCATTTATAAAGGAAATGCCACTTTTGCAGCTGCCGGTCGCACCGTAGCCAGGGTCGTAGGTGAAATGACCGGTCTTTTTGTAAAGATCAGAAATCGCAATACACCCCGGTCCATGAGTGCCTTCCAGTATATCGAACTCGTTGGACGTACCATCTTCGGTGGTCATCGTGATTTTTTTATTTGTCATAAAACATATCCGTTGTCACCGCGCCGATGTCGAGCTGGCAATTTGTGTTGCAGCGTGATCGACGCGTGTTGATCAGAGTTTGGGTTGTGATCGAAGAGTATATGCCATGTTTCACCAAATATTTAATATAGTTATTATTGGCTTGGTTAATGATGGTAGTGAAGTTAATCCGCTTAGGCAGCAGTCCAGGAATGTTGAAATTTGAGCCGGATATTTTGATCGATCGGGGTAAACGGTTATTCATATTGAACGAAATCGATCAGCATAACTGGAAAAATATACCCTTCTGCGGTAGAGCAGCGGTGGGTACTTGCAGTTACTATTCCAGCAGTGGTTCCGGTTGACTTACCGCCCGTCACGGCAGGTGTTAGAATCAGGTAGTTCCCGTGCAGTGAACCCCAAAACTGTACGACATAATTTCCCTTCTTCCTCTCTATTCGGAATGTTAATACTATGACTTCGGTGAACAAGGTCGTGCTTGCCTACTCTGGCGGGTTAGACACATCTGTGATTCTTCGGTGGTTACAAGATGAATACAACTGCGAGGTGGTGACGTTTACCGCTGATCTGGGCCAGGGTGAAGAGGTAGAGCCAGCTCGGGAGAAGGCAAAGATGATGGGTGTGTCGGAGATCTATATCGAGGATCTCCGAGAAGAATTTGTGCGTGATTTTGTCTATCCAATGATGCGTTGCAATACCATCTATGAAGGAGAGTACCTGCTGGGTACCTCGATTGCCCGGCCCCTGATCGCCAAACGCCTGGTAGAAATTGCCAAAGAGACTGGCGCTGATGCAATCTCCCACGGAGCCACGGGAAAAGGCAATGATCAGGTTCGATTCGAGCTGGGCGCCTATGCCTTGTCGCCGGACGTTAAAGTGATTGCACCCTGGAGAGAATGGGACCTGAATTCACGGGAAAAGCTGTTGGCCTACGCCGCGCAGAGGCAAATCCCGATTGAAGGTAAAAGAGAGGGTAAATCGCCTTATTCAATGGATGCCAATCTTTTGCATATCTCTTACGAAGGAGATCAGCTGGAAGACCCGTGGATCGAAACCGAAGCGGATATGTGGCGATGGACCGTCGCCCCGGAAGACGCACCTGACTCTCCACGAGAAATAGAGCTCACCTATAGCGGTGGAGATATAGTAGCCATTGACGGCCAGCCAATGTCTCCGGCGGAGGTATTGGCAGAATTGAATCGATTGGGTGGTGAGCACGGTATTGGTCGGGATGATATTGTCGAAAATCGCTACGTAGGTATGAAATCCCGTGGTTGTTACGAGACTCCCGGCGGCACGATCATGCTAAAAGGCCACCGAGCAATTGAGTCCATCACGCTCGACCGAGAAGTTGCGCACTTAAAGGATGAGCTGATGCCGCGTTACGCATCGGTGATCTATAACGGCTATTGGTGGAGTCCGGAGCGCCATATGCTGCAAGCGGCAATTGATCATTCGCAGCAGTATGTGAACGGAAGTGTGCGGCTCAAATTGTACAAAGGTGGTCTCAGTGTCACCGGTCGAAAATCGGATGACAGCCTGTTCGATGAGAAAATCGCTACTTTTGAAGATGATGGCGGTGCCTATCATCAGAGTGACGCAGAAGGGTTTATCAAATTAAATGCGTTGCGCATGCGAATTGCGGCGCGGCGGCGGCACTGATCGGCGAAACCAATAAAAATCGTTAACAAAATCGAAAAAGGACGCATATTCGGGATAGACTAGTGAAATAGGGTCAAGCCCGTGTTTATTTATCTTAAGGGGATTAAAATGGAAGAATCATCAAATGTTAAAAAGGTCGATTCTGGCAGCAAGCAGTTTTCTATGCCGGAGATGGTAAAAAATATCGGCTCAACCGATAAAAATGTTCGCCTGGGAGCAGGTGGCGCCCTGGTTTTAGTCGGTATTTTTGGCTCTAAGCTCTGGCTGGTGCTGGGTTTGATTCTGCTGGCAACTGTATATTTCGGTATTTGCCCGATTTATGCTTTTCTGAAGCACAACACACTGTAATTTAGAGCACTCGCTGCCGCGAGTGCCGGAATGCGACGGCATTCCTCATTAGATTATTCAGGCGCCGATTCGGCGCCTGTTTCGTTTCAGGGTTACTATTGAAGGTTGGTTCAGGCTGTTCATGGCTGGTTTTGAAATGATGTTGACTGATAAACCTGATGGATCAAACGATCTGTAACCTTGGCGCGATGGTTTTAATGCGTCAAATCAACTACGCTTGGTATATGTATCGAATTTGGAACATTAAGCGAGCTTCGCAGCAATTGGCTGGTCTGGTTGCCGGAGCAGCGCTGGCGGTCGGCGGCTGTAGCACCAGTGGCTCCAGCATAATCAGCAAGAGAGCGGTTGAGCAAGACGGTCTTGCGGTGGGTTTTGTGACCACCTCCGGAACCGCAGGACAGCTAAAACCCTATCAGCGTGCCCGTTACGCTGATCGACTTGCCTCTGCAATTCTGGAGATCAATCCGGGCTTAACTGGCCAGGTCGATAGCTACGCTTATGTTTCTGCCAGAGTCGGCAAACCATTTGCAGACATCGTGAAAAGCTACCGAACGGAAGGTCAGCTCAGCCAGCGTGTTTTGCGTCAGCTAAAAACGTCTCAGTTGAGACGACGCTATTTAATGCTGGCCACTATTCTAGATATTGACAAAACCTATGAACTTCCGGTGGAAGTCACTCCGTTAAAAGGTCCATCCAATCCTGACCTGGAAGATTATCAAAATGTTCGCTTTCATACAGTGCGCTTTAAAGCGGTCAATGTGCAGGTTTATGACACCTACAACGGACGCAGGATACTTGATAAAATTATAAGCAGTGATCAACAGGATGTAATGCTCGCATCTGAACGCTCAGGCCGCCGCTATTTGGGCAATTCTCTACTTGGCGCTTTCGCCAACAGTGTGTCAAATCGTGTGCAGGGTGCTAGCGATGTTGATCATCCACCCGCACCAAGTGCAGACCAGGCGCTGGATTATTTATGGCGTCAAATTGCTGTGCAAATACAGGGATTGAATAACTCCTGACGTTGTCTATCCGTTTAGCCCGGACGGCCAGATTCACTAAGTTTTGTCAGTAGTGAACTCTGGATGGTCAAATCGTTATGAGGTTTTCGGTTTTCAACTCGGTGTTCCTGTTGCACGAGGCTCAACTGGCTGGTTGCCATAATCTTTGCCAACGCATAACGATTTCAAATCATCCATAACCAGATAATTTATCGGTATTAAAATCAGCGTAACCAGGGTAGCGAATAGAATGCCGAACCCTAGAGAGACAGCCATCGGAATAAGAAACTGTGCCTGGGTGCTTTTTTCAAAAATAAGAGGCATAAGTCCGAAGAAGGTTGTCAGGGAAGTCAGGAGAATGGCTCGAAAACGCATTACTCCTGCATTGCGAACCGCATCAAATACAGTGGATCCTTCGCCGCGGTTTTTGTTTACATAATGCACTAGTACCAGGCTGTCGTTAATCACAACTCCGGAAAGCGCCAGCATTCCCATGTAGCTCATGATACTAAGGTTCATTCCCATGATCACGTGCCCCAGGATCGCGCCGACCACACCAAAAGGGATGACCAGCATAACCATAATCGGTTGTGCATAGGAACGAAGAGGGATCGCGAGTAACGCATAAATCACACAAAGTACAAAGTACAATCCGCTACGCAGGCTGGCAAATGAGTCGCGCTGTTCACGTGCTTCCCCTTCAAGCGTGTAACCCAGATTGGGATATTTCTCGAGAATGACTGGTACATCGCGTTCTAATTCTCGTTTGATGCCTTCTATATCTGCGGTTTGCTTGTCGGCGTCTGCTTCGATATTCAATGTGCGTTTTCGATCGACACGTTTGATCGACGAGAAGCCGCGTCCCATTGTGGCTTCAGCAACCACAGAGAATGGGATGTCAACACCGGAAGGGGTTCGGATACGCATGTTCTGCAAGTTATCCAGTGATCGGCGTTCATCAGCCGGGTAGCGAACGACTACTCTGACATCGTCGCGGTCCCGCTGAATAGTCTGTACCTCAAAACCGAAGAACGCTTGACGAACTTGCTCCGCCAGGTCCGATAGCGTCAGTCCAAGTGCCTGTGCCTGCGGTTTGATATCGAGTCTTACTTCCTGTTTTCCGCTGTCGAAACTGTCGGTGATATCCTCGATGCCAGGATAGGTGGCCAGTTTCTCCTTTATTTCGGCTGCGGCGCTTTGGAGTTCATTAAAATTCTGGCCGGAGAGCTGCACATTGATAGGAGAACCGCCACGCCCGATCTCAGCGCGATAGTTAATCTCTTTTGCTCCAGGAATAGCACCGATCGATCGTCGCCATTCGCTAACCAGCTGCTGGCTTGTCACGTTTAAAGCACGTTCCTCCGGAGGGGTGATTTCGAATGTTACTCGTCCGACATGCGACTGACCGCTCAGCTCGCCTTGGGCGCCGGCTGTCGACATTATCCCTTCAATGATGCTTTCGTTGGTTTTGGGGTCTACATATTTTTTCTGCAGGGCAACAGCGGCGTTATTGATTTTGTTGATATGCTGCTGAGTGACTTCAAACGGTGTGCCGAGTGGCATGGTTAAAGAGGCGTTAGCGACCTCGCTTTGAATGCGGGGGAAAAACACAAACTTTACATGCCCGGCGGTTACCAGGCTAAAAACGATTATCGCGGCGCCGATAAAGACAGATAGCGTCAGGTAGCGCTGGCGCATGCATCCCGCCAGTGCCGGTTGATATAGAGAGCGAATAGCCCACTCCAGACCGTCGGCAATTTTATGCTGCATTCGGGCAAAAAGATTCGGTTTTGTTTTCTTATGGAAATTAAGATGCTTCATATGTGCGGGCAGCACAAGTTTCGTTTCAATTAAAGAAAATAGTAAAACCGGAATAACAATAAGTGGAATTTGTGCGAATATTTTACCGCGTGTGCCTTCGATCAGCAGCAGAGGCATAAAGGCGGCCACTGTTGTCAGTACACCGAATGTCACGGGGATGGCAACCTCTTGTGTGCCCGTTATCGCGGCTTGGGTAGCGTTTGGATTGCGCTGCATGTGGGTATAGATATTTTCTCCGGTGACGATGGCATCGTCCACTACGATGCCCAACACCAGGATAAATGCGAATAGACTAATTAAATTAATGGTGACGCCGATCTCTGGCATCAGTGCCAGTCCACCCATGAAGGCGACAGGTACACCGATAAAAACCCAGAAAGCTACCGATGAACGCAAGAAAAGAGCAAGCAACAGAATCACCAGTAGTCCGCCCTGCATAGCGCTTTTGTTCAGAGTCGACAGTCGTGCTTTAACAATTCTTGAGCGATCTCGCCAGTAACCCAGAGTGACATTTTCCGGCATGGTCAGTTCTGCATCCTGCAAATAGTTTTTTACTTCATCTGCGACGGTAATAGCGCTTTGGTTACCTGATCGGTACACATCAATTTCAATACTGCTGCGGCTGTTAAAACGTTGGTGTAAGTCGCTTTCTTCGAAGCCATCAGATATTTTGGCGATATCTGCAAGCGTAACCCGACTGCCGTCATCATTACGGAGTATCAGTACATTGGAAAAATCAGCGCCGGTATAGCCTTGCCCTTGAGTTCGAATGAGTACTTCACCACCGGTGGTGCGAATAGCGCCAGCGGACAGATCGAGTGAAGAATCCGTGATGGCGTTTGCCACCTGGGCGAATGTCAGGCCGTATTCACGCAGTGTCTGTTCACTGATTTCGATGGCTAACTCAAAGTCGCGAACCCCGGACAGGCTGACTTGTGAAATATTTGGGAGCGCCTCTAAATCATTTCGTACGCGGCTACCTAAGTGGTGCAGTTCTTTTTCGGAAAGCTCTCCGGCAATGACAACGCTGATGACTTCACGTTTACGTTCGGGTACATAGATTGAGGGAGCATCTGCGTCTGCCGGAAACGTATTTATTTGATCAACACGTTGATTGATATCGTCAAGGACATCATCGATATTCGCAGTCGAGCTTATATCTACCTGTACTGAACCCAGGCCTTCAGCGGCGGTAGATGTGATGCGCTTAATGCCTTGTACATCCTGAATTGCCTCCTCAATTTTAATATTGATCGCTTCTTCTACTTCGCTTGGGGATGCGCCGCGGAAGGGGACTCTGATGCTGACCGCATCGAGCTCGAATGAAGGGAAAACTTCCAGCGGAATTCTGCTGGATAGCGCGTGCAGACCCCAGACAACGATGGTCGCCATGAGTAAATTGGCAGCAACACCATTTCGGGTGAACCAGGCTATCATCGCATGCATAATATATAGTTACCGTTATTTGGTGGATTTACTTATGTGGTCCCGTACCCATTGCGGTACCGGTTCACCAGCTGCGATTTGTGCTTCAAATCTAGTGCGCGCTCCCTGGGGTAGTTCGCCACCACCATCAACCATTGCCTTGAGCTTTTCCAGGCGACCACCGTCGGTATTCGGATTGCCTGCTTTTGCTGTCGGACTGTCGGGACTTGACGAGCTGTCAGGTTTTCCACGTCGGTTTTCGCTTGGAGGGGCCACACCATCAATAGTTGCCCTGACTCGCGTGCCGTTTGTCACGGTACCCAGTGCTGTGGTGCTAATGATATCGCCGTCTTGCAATCCATCGCGGATTACAGCGGTCTCTGCGTCTTTCCAGACCACGTTGACTGGTCTTGATTGCAGAGTACTGAGCTCATCAACGATCAGTACCTCCCTTTCTTCCCGGAGTGCAGCACGTGGTATGACGTAAACATCTTTAAGTATTTTGCCTGTGACCTTTGCTTCTACATACTGGCCAACGCGCAGCGGCGGTCGGTCGGATTGAAGGCTATAGGGATTTTCAACCTCGGCGACCATGTACAACTGTCGACTGGAGTAGTCTAGCGCGCCCTCTGTGCGGGTAATTTTACCTGTCCACTGGTAGTCGTTTCCACCGATACTCGCACTGAGAATAACCGGGCTGTTTTGGTTGTCACCAACACCGGGAAGTGGAACAAAACCGAGTTGCTGATTGTTGAATGGCAGTCTGATTTCGGCTGTATCGATGGCGTAAATTTGAGCCAGTGTGCTGCCGCGGTTAATGAATTGGCCTAAATCAACGGTCTTGCTTAGCACACTGCCATCATAGCTGGCAGTAATTTTAGTGCGATCCAGGTCCAGTTGGGCACGCTGTACCTGGGCCTTCGCAGCTTCCAGAGAGGCCCTGGCAGCGGCGAGTTGGGGTTTTCTTAGCGTCAGAGCTGAGGGTTCACCCTTGCGACCGAGTCTTTTCCAGTCCTCGCTTGCCTGTTGGCTGCGAGCAGTTTCTTCCGCCAGCGTTGCTTTGGATTGCGCAAAGGTCGCCTCAGCGAGTGTCACGGCAATCTGATAGTCCCGAGGGTCGATTTCCAGCAGTACTTCGTCGCGACGAAAAGATCCGCCGACCACAAAGTTCGGTGACACATTGATGATACGTCCGGCGACTTCCGGTACCAGAGATCCCTCTCGGGAAGCCCCGACTGTACCTTGAGTGCTGATGTATACCGGATAGTCTGATTTTTTAACACGTGTCGCGTCGATGCTGGTGGTGGACTTGAATTGTGGCCGGGTCTGTGGCTCAGGGCGGTTCGCCACCACCACTTTTGCAGTGACCACGCAAGCCGCAATGATCAAAATCGGAAGCACCGTTTTGAGAATCAAATTCATGCAAGTGGCTCTTTGAAATGGGTTGCTTGAAAATTTGCCAGCCGTGCCGACAGTCGATCCACCCTTACAAAACGTTTTACGAGGTGGCGGACAAACCGGATCAAGGACAGAGTAGAACGGCAGAGGTCAATAGAGTTGTATCGACAATAGCTTTAAGTATAGCGGAGCGTCAGCGTTTTCAGTGTCAAAGAGTTGTAAAGGTGAAGACCAGCGGGTAAAGAAATGGCTTTTGTAATGGAACTATTGGCAACATTTGCCGAAATTCAACTAGCGCCGATCGAGAACATGGATTGCAAATCGTGGCGTGAAAACGCACGAAAAGCCAGCATGGTTTCGCTATGTGTGATGTCATCTATCCGGGCGAGTTCCGAGGTGACCAGTTCAGCGAGTGCATCATTATCTTTTACGCGCGCAATTGCCACCAGATCAAAGTTGCCACTGACCGAGTAAACCTCGGAAATGCCATCGTGTTCTGCCAGGTTTTCAGCCAGAGATTTTACCGTGCCCCGTTTTGCACGCAGTAAAATGAATGAAGTCACCATAGTTAGGTACCGTTGTGGGTTAATCTGGTTTGAGTCCAAAGTATGGCACGAGAGAAGCAACTTGGCACGGTTGAACTAAACTCCAAATGAGAGTCTCAGGTGGATTGGTCATGAAATTTTGCGAAGTGGATACTTTGAACGCGGGCGGCTTTCTGCTGCTCCTTTCTTTGACCGGCTGTGGGGGCTCAGGAGATGATCCTGTCGTGGACCTGGTTGGGAGTGAGCTCGCTTTCGAGGCGGAGCTTTCTGTGGTGGAGGCTATTCAGGATGATGGCAATTCACTGGTGAGCGCGCTGCAGTGTGATGTGGCTGATTTCGATATTGCCGAATTGGTGTTTACCGAATCTGATCGACAGTGGTCCTGTTCGGTGTCCTCGTCCCAAACGGTGTCATCTGATGCAGTTTTTTTTAGTCAGAACGGCACAGCAGTATTTGCTCAGCATGGGACGGTGTACTGGAATCGCAATCTTATTGAAGACACGCTTACAATTGCTTCTCCGCTAATTCCAACCCTGAGTTTAAAAGATATAAACTCTGCAAATACCACGCTACAGTTTACTTTGGGGGACGGAGCAGCTACCGATGCGGTATACGATTGCGTTTTAGTTCAGAGAGACGATGTTAGTTAGTCCGGAGAAGTTGCCCGGTAAAGCCGGCTTCGGGAAACTTAACCATTAAGAATCATATCTGCCGCTTTTTCTGCAATCATAATTGTTGGTGCATTTGTATTGCCTGAAACGATCTCAGGCATAATAGACGCATCGACGACTCTCAGCTTACCGATACCGTGTACACGAAGCTGATCATCCACCACCGCTTTATCGTCATGCCCCATTTTGCAGCTGCCAGCGGGGTGATAAATTGTCTGGCTGTATTTTCTCACAGCCTGTTCCAGCTGTTCATCTGTCCGATACTGATACCCGGGTACATACTCATCGATAATATGAGGAGCAAGTGATGGCGCTTCTGCTATTTTTCTGGCGACCTTAAGTCCGTTGACAGCAGTTCTCAGATCCAGTTCGGTGGAAAGGTAGTTGGGCTGAATTGACGGGTACTCAAGTGGGTCAGGGCTGGTGATTTTTATTTCTCCACGGCTCTCTGGTCTCAACTGACATACCGAAGCCGTGAAAGCAGAAAAGTTGTGCACACCGTCACCGGGTTTGTCGGCACTCAGAGGTTGCATGTGGAATTGAATATCGGGTCTTTCTACATTCGGTGAAGAGCGTGTAAAAATAGTCACCTGGCTGGCGGCCAGTGTCAGCGGCCCGGTTCTGAAAACTGCATATTGAAGACCGACTTTGATTCTTTTCCAAAGACTGTTGAGTTCATCGTTGAGAGTTTGTTCATGAGTTCTATACACCGCGCGAATTTGCAGATGGTCTTGTAAATTTTTGCCTACGCCGGCAAGATCGAGTATCACGGGAATACCAAGTGTTTGCAGGTGGCGTCCGTCACCAACGCCCGAGCACTGGAGAATCTGTGGTGATCCAATAGCACCAGCTGAAAGAATCACTTCTCTGCTGCACAACGCGTGTTTCTTTTTTCCATTCTGTAGATATTCGATACCTGATGCCTCGCGACCCTCGAAAAGCACGCGGCAAGTGTGCGCACCAGTCAGCACCGTTAAATTAGAACGTTTTTTTGCCGGCTTCAAAAAACCTTTTGCGGTACTCCAGCGGAAACCGTTGTAGGCGGTTTGTTGAAAGTAACCGATACCCTCTTGCTGAGTCCCGTTATAGTCGTCGTTGATTGGGATTTGGCACTCTGCTGCGCCCGCAATGAAGTGATCGGCGATGGGACGCCGGAGCCTCAGGTCTGATACTTTAAGCATGCCGCCACTGCCATGAAATTCATTGGAGCCTCTGGACTGGTCTTCGGATTTTCTAAAGTAGGGTAAAACGCTTTTAAAATCCCAATCTTTGTTGCCCAGCTCTGCCCAGCGATCGTAGTCCTGGTGCTGGCCGCGAACATAGAGCAGACCGTTTATAGCACTTGACCCGCCAAGTACTTTTCCACGTGGCCATTGCAATTGTCGGCCATCAATACCAGGATCTTTATCGGTCGTGTAGCACCAGTCAAACTTTGGGTTATGCATGGTCTTGAAGTAGCCGACAGGCACGTGCAGCCATGGGTTGGAATCCGTCTTCCCCGCCTCCAGTAACAACACTTGATTGGCAGGATTTTCTGAGAGCCTGTTCGCGAGGACACAGCCGGCTGATCCGGCACCAACAATAATATAGTCATAACTGTCGTTGGTACTATAATGTGCGGGCTGAGACTCGGATGAAGACATTGGGTTGTTCCGTAAATGCTGCAAAGGCAACAGTAGCATAGGCAACGCCACCAGTGCTTTTCAGTAAAAGACAACAGGAAAAAATATGCAGAAGCTCAAAGGTAAAACAGCGTTTGTTACAGCAGCGGGTCAAGGCATAGGGCGTGCTGTCGCGGAGAAATTTGCAGAGCAGGGTGCCCGGGTAATTGCGACGGATATTAATGCCGATTTGTTGGCTGATTATAGTGATTCAAATATTCATACAGAAGTGCTTGATGTCACTGATCGATACGCTGTCACCAGCGCTATTGAGGCTCAGGGTTCGTTGGATATTTTGTTTAACTGCGCAGGATATGTGGCTAACGGGACTGTTCTCGAATGTGATGAGGCGTCTTGGGATTTTTCATTTAAATTGAACGTCACGTCGATGTACTACACAATATCTGCAGCGTTGCCAGCTATGCTTGAAAACGGAGGGGGGTCTATCGTTAATATGTCGTCTGTTGCCTCCAGTATTAAAGGGGTGCCGAATCGATTTCTTTACACCACAACGAAAGCCGCAGTTATAGGCTTAACAAAGTCCGTTGCGGCTGATTATGTCACCCGGTCAATTCGTTGTAATGCAATTTGTCCTGGCACGATAGATTCACCGTCGTTACATGAGCGATTAAAAGCTACCGGTGATTACGAAAGTGCGATGGTCGATTTTGTCAACAGACAGCCAATGGGGCGGATTGGCAAGGCTGAGGAAATCGCCAGTCTGGCTCTGTATCTTGGCAGTAGTGATTCAGCGTTTACTACCGGTCAAACCCATATCATCGACGGGGGCTGGGCTATTTAAATGCCAGTGAAGTCAGCGTTGCACTCTAGCCTGATCGCAACGTAGAATCTGGACTGGAATTATTTCCCCGTACAGCTAAAGCAGAATCAGATGAAACTAATGCGTGTAGGCCCATTGGGCAAGGAAAAACCAGCCGTGCTCGATGCTGAGGGGACAGTGCGTGATCTGTCCGGGCATCTGACTGATATTGACGGAGCCGCGTTGTCGGATAGCGCACTTGCAAGCATCGCTGCGCTTGATTTATCGGGTCTGCCCGAAATAAGTGCCTCTGAGAGAATCGGCGCTTGTGTAGGTAACATTGGCAAGTTTATTTGTATTGGACTTAATTACTCCGATCATGCGGCTGAATCCGGCGTTGAAGTGCCGCCAGAGCCAGTGGTGTTTTTTAAGGCAACCTCAGCAGTATGCGGACCTAACGATAACATTGAGATTCCACGCGATTCCTCATCGCTGGACTGGGAGGTGGAACTTGCCATTGTGATTGGCAAGGACGGTAAATACATAGAAGAAAAAAATGCCTTTCAGCATATTGCCGGATATTGTGTTGTCAATGATGTGTCTGAGCGTGAGTTTCAGTTACATCGATCTGGACAATGGGTCAAGGGTAAGTCCGCAGATACTTTTGGACCAACCGGGCCCTGGATGGTTACTCGCGATGAGATTCCGGATGCACAAAAGCTGTGTATGTCGCTTGAGGTCAATGGAGAGTCTCGCCAAAAGGGTTCTACGGATACCATGGTGTACAAAGTCCCGTTTCTCGTTTCATATGTGTCGCGCTTTATGAGTCTGCAGGCAGGCGATATTATTTCCACCGGGACACCCCCGGGGGTAGGGCTGGGGATGAAGCCTCCTCAATATTTGAAAGCGGGTGATCAGGTGTCGCTCTCAATCCAGGGCCTGGGCCAGCAACATCAGACGGTTGTGTCCGCTGCTTAGCCAGAGTGATGGCTGTAGTCACGAGTTTAGTCAATGCACTATTAATCTCTGGTCAGTACCACTACAATACCTGCTAACAGTTGTCTTAAGTTAAAGCGCCCGTAGCTCAGCTGGATAGAGTACCTGGCTTCGAACCAGGTGGTCGGAGG
>CAZNOB010000002.1:0-5765 GCA_964574535.1 uncultured Granulosicoccaceae bacterium
TTGAATTACTCAAAGTCGCTTAACAAAGTGTCCGGATGTCGCGGGTAGGATCAGATGCCTTGCAAATCAAGCATGCTGAATTTTAGTTCATTGTAAAAACGGTTGGACATACACGCTCAGATTGCGTGTGGGGTTTCACGAGGATGGTACCTGAATTACGAGCGTTCGTTTAGTGCTGTGATTGCGCCTACAAGAGTGAGTCAGAGGCTGATCACATTGTTTAATGTGCAGCGTAGCAGTGTATCGAGAGGTTTTGTTTTGCCTGACTTTAGCTGTTGAAGTGGTTACACTCATTGTTACTGTCAGCCGCTGATCGGCGGCAGGATTTACTGCCAATCGCAGGGTTACCCAAGTTGCAGAACATTGAACTTACAATTAACGGAAAAGCGATCACCGGATCTGTCGAATCACGTACATTACTGGTGGATTTTCTGCGCGAGCAGCGACGTTTGACTGGCACCCATATAGGTTGTGATACCAGTCAGTGTGGTGCTTGTGTGGTACATATAAACGGTGAGTCAGTAAAAAGCTGTACATTGCTGGCGGTACAAGCCGATGGCGCTGACGTTACCACCATTGAAGGCATTGCTGACGGTGAGGCATTACACCCGATGCAAGAGGCGTTTCGGCAACACCATGGATTGCAGTGTGGTTTTTGCACGCCGGGGATGATCATGAGTGCGTTGAATCTGGTCAACGCTAACCCTGATCCAGATGAGACTGAAATTCGGGAATGGCTGGAAGGCAACCTGTGTCGCTGCACCGGCTACCACAATATTGTTGAATCGGTTAAAGCAGGCGCGCGCGCTATGAAAACTTCCCGGTCAACGGCAGGTTAGTTTTTATCCCGATTAATAACACCAATTAAGCGGTGAATTACTATGTATGAATTCAGTTACCACAAAGCAGAGTCATTAGATGATGCACTAAAGCAGCTTGGCAATTCTGGTGACGCAAAAATATTGGCAGGTGGCATGACATTATTGCCTGCTATGAAGCAACGACTTGCTGCGCCGGATGCACTGGTTGATCTGGGTGGCCTAACGGCATTGGCAGGCATAGAAAAGCACGGTAATACGATCGTTGTCGGTGCAATGACGCCGCATGCAGTCGTTGAGCGTTCTGATTTGGTGAAGCAGAATATTCCCGCATTGGCAGCCTTAGCCGGACTGATCGGGGATCCGCAGGTTCGAAACCGCGGCACCTTGGGGGGCTCGGTAGCGAATGCTGATCCGGCCGCGGATTATCCGGCCGCGGTGTTGGGTTTAGGTGCCACTATTAAAACCAACCAACGTTCAATTGCCGCAGATGATTTTTTTATTGATCTGTTTGAAACAGCTCTCGAAGAGCATGAAATAGTAATTAGCATCAGTTTTCCGATTCCTGAAAAAGCAGACTATAAAAAATTTCCGAACCCTGCATCACGTTATCCGGTAGTGGGAGTGTTTGTCGCGGTGTTTAATCAAGGCAAGGAAGTTCGCGTTGCTGTGACTGGTGCGGCAGGTTGTGTTTTTCGACAGTCTGAAATGGAGCAGCAACTCAGTAATGAATTTTCCGTCGCAGCGATTGAAAGTATTGTTTGCGATGATGATGATTTCAACGAAGATATTCATGCCAGCGGAGAGTATCGTGCCCACCTTATCGGGGTAATGGCAAAGCGGGCTGTCGCTGACTTGCTATAGTGCAATCAAGCTCCTGTGAGACAACTTGTGTGAAATCCGGTTGCTGAGTCTGCCTGATGCCCAGGAGCTTGCGCGGCAGAACCTCTGCTACTGCGAACGCGCCCTGCCGGTGGGTTTTTATCGATTATTTTCGTTACGTATGAACAACTATGCGTCTCAAATGATCGTAAAAACGCCCTTGCCATGGCACGTTCTCGCTACGCAGACTTCTGCCGCGCAAGCTCCTGGCCAGCATTATTCACAAGGCGACAAGTGAACTTTAACAAAATGTCTATGTATGTAATTCCCGATACACCTCCAGGCCTTATTTCTAAAGCAGCTGTGAGTTTATTCACCATCAGACGAAAATATTGCTTCACATCTCGCCTAATCAGGCTCAGTACCTGGCGGGCCGCGTTTCTCACTCGACCGGGCGACCTGTTCAGCGCTATGGACTCTGGACGCCGAATCCTCTTGAATAATGCAGGTTAGCACCCAACAAAAAGGTGGTATCAGTCTGGTTGTCAGACAAAATAGCCCCATGCCGCTCGACGCGCAATTGCAGTGTCGTGCAGGAGAAATGCTGGCGCTGGTCGGGCCGAGCGGCGCTGGAAAATCCACTATACTGCGAATTATTGCCGGGTTAATGCAGCCTGAGTTCGGCACCGTGCGATGTGGGGATGCGCTTTGGCTTGATACCGATTCCGGGGTTTTTCTGACAGCGCAACAACGGCGTGTCGGTTTTGTCTTTCAGCAGTATGCGTTGTTTCCGCATCTGACCGCACAACAGAATGTTGAGCAATCCTGTCGGCACCTGTCCGCTGCAAAGCGACGGGAAAAAGCCAGCTTTTGGCTGGCCAAAGTCAATCTTGAAGGTCTGGAAGGCCGACGCCCTGATCAGCTATCAGGTGGCCAGCAACAACGTGTCGGGCTGGCCCGTGCGCTGGCTCGTGAGCCTGATGTGCTGTTACTTGATGAGCCTTTCTCTGCGGTGGATCGTGCGACACGGGAGAGGTTATATCGTGAACTTGCGATGTTGCGGCGAGAGCTAGCCATACCAACCATATTGGTAACGCATGACCTCGATGAAGCGGTGGTGCTGGCCGATCAGCTATCTATGCTATCGCAAGGTAAAACGTTGCAAAGTGGGCTGGTCGAGCAGGTGATTACCAAACCGGTCTCTGTGCTGGTGGCTCGGCTGGTTGGATTTAAAAACGTGTTTCGAGGTACCGTGATTGAAGAAAAACAGGATGGCGCCGGAGTCATTGAGTGGCGTGGTAACCGTCTTGAGGTAGATTGCTTAAACGGCTTTACAGTGAAGCAGCCAATTCACTGGTGTATTCCGCAATCTCATATTGTGTTGCACCGGACTAGTCGTCCCAGTCGCGGAGACAGGGAAAACCCCTTGAGTGGAAAAATAGTAGAGCTACTGTCCCTCGGTGATAACGTTTTGATTGCTGCACAGCTTGGCAAAGCTGATCGACCACCAGTGTATTTTTCGGTGCCAAAACATGTGAGTGATCGCAACGAACTGGCTAATGGTAAAAGCGTCAACTTTTCCCTGTTAGCAGGTAGTATTCATTTAATGCCACCGGATCGAATCGGTCGCAGCCGGCGCTGAGTTATTGCGAAAACAGTTTGTATCAGGTGAAGGTGTCAGAGTGATTTCAGGCGGGTCTTGCCATAAAAAAGCCCCGACTGGCGGGGCTTTTTAACGGATACAAAAAACAATATTTAGGTTGAAGCCAGGCGTGATGCTACGTTTTCCCAGTTAACCAGATTGTCCAGAAAGTTGGTCAGGTAGACGGGGCGCTTGTTGCGGAAATCGATGTAATAAGAATGTTCCCACACATCACAGCCAAGAAGTGCTGTCTGATTAAAGCATAGCGGATTAACGCCATTTTCGGTTTTAGTGACTTTCAGGGAACCGTCAGTATCGACCACTAACCAGCACCAGCCAGAACCAAACTGACCAGCGCCCGCAGCAGCGAACTCTTCTTTAAATTTATCAACAGAACCGAATGCATCTTTTAAGCGCGATTCAAGCTCTGAAGGCATGGCGCTGCCTTTGGGGCCCATCATTTCCCAGAACTGGGTGTGATTCCAGTGCTGCGATGCGTTGTTAAAGATACCATTTTGTGCCACCGCGTCACTGGCATAAGTGCCTTTAACGATTTCTTCGAGTGATTTGTTTTCCCACTCGGTTCCGGCGATCAGCTTGTTGCCGTTATCCACATAGGCCTTGTGGTGAAGGTCGTGGTGGAATTCAAGAGTTTCTTTAGACATGCCACCATCAGCAAGTGCGTTGTGTGCATAGGGTAGGTCTGGTAATTCAAAAGCCATTTTGCGAGCCTCTATGAGATTATTTTGTGGGTGGATTGGTGCGAGAAGTTTAACTGATTTTGCACGGTCGTGATACGTTCCGGGCCTGCGCTGTTGCAGGTGACGGTGTAAAATCTACAGAGGTTGAAAGAATAAACGATATGTCCGGATTTTGGTTGTTTGGTTATGGTTCGCTGATTTGGCGACCTGATTTCCCTTACCTGCAAAAACAAGTAGGGACAATTAGCGGCTGGTCCCGAAAATTCTGGCAAGGATCGCATGATCATCGTGGCCTGCCGGACGCGCCGGGCAGGGTGGTAACGCTGGTGCCGGAAGCTGGCGCAAGCTGTGGCGGGATGGCATTTGAAGTGTCTGGCAAACATGCCAGCGGAATTTTGTCACAGCTCGATTATCGTGAAAAAAATGGCTACGAGCGGCATCAGGTGGATTGCCGGCTTATAACCGGCGATACCGTGAATTGTCTGGTGTACCTGGCAGGGGCGTCGAACCATGCCTATCTTGGCGATGCGCCCATCGAGGTTATTGCCGAGCAAATAAAAGTGTCACAAGGTCCCAGTGGAACCAACCGGGACTACCTGCTCAGCCTGGCAAGCGCGCTTCGTGAGCACCGGCTGGAAGATCCGCATGTGTTTGCGCTTGAAGCGCTGGTTAAAAAGCCTGCTTAAGCTGCCGGCATCGCCTGTTCGACCAGTTGTACCCAGTATGAGCAGCCGTGTGGTATGGCATCGTCGTTGAAATCATACTTTGGATGATGCAATGAAGCGGTATCACCGTTACCTGTGAATATAAACGCACCCGGGCGCGCATTGAGCATAAAAGAAAAATCTTCTGCACCCATCACGGCTGGTGTATTAGCCTCTACTTTTGACTGGCCTGCAACCGATTGTGCAACGCTAATAGCAAACTCAGTCTGCGCGTCGCTGTTGACAGAGACAGGATAGTTGCGGTCATAGACAAAACTGGCCGTTGCACCCATGGCACTGGCGGTGTTCTCAATCACTTCTGCCATGCGCTTTTCCAGCAGATCACGAACCTCTGTCGAAAGGGATCTCACTGTACCTTTAAGAGTCACCGACTGTGGGATGACGTTAAAAGTATCGGTATCAGTACGAAAAGAGGTTACAGATATAACTGCAGACTGAAGCGGATCTACATTGCGAGAGACAATAGACTGCAGCGCCAGTGTTATGTGCGAGGCGGCGATGGTTGGATCGACGGTAGCGTGAGGCATTGCGGCATGGCCGCCGCGACCTTTGATCTCAACGGTAAACAGATCAGCTGCTGCCATAATCGGGCCGGGACGGATGGCAAATTCTCCAATGCCAAGTCCGGGCATGTTATGCATGCCGAAAACCTGCTCGATGCCGAAACGTTCCATCATGCCGTCTTTGACCATTTCATTGCCGCCACCGCCACCCTCTTCGGCGGGTTGAAAAATGACTGCGACACTGCCAGCAAAGTTGCGCGTTTCGCACAGGTATTTGGCTGCACCGAGTAGCATGGCGGTGTGACCATCATGGCCGCAGGCATGCATCTTTCCGGGGGTGGTTGATGCGTGCGGTACGCCGGTGGCTTCGATAATCGGCAGTGCGTCCATGTCAGCCCGTAAACCAATCACATGGTCACTTGCGTTTTTACCCTTGATAATACCCACGACGCCTGTGCGGCCGATCCCCTCTACAACCTCATCTGCGCCGAATTCTCGCAGTTTTGTGGCAACAATGCCGGCAGTTCTATGGACGTCGAATTGCAGTTCCGGGT
>CAZNOB010000002.1:5865-12073 GCA_964574535.1 uncultured Granulosicoccaceae bacterium
AGTTTTGTGGCAACAATGCCGGCAGTTCTATGGACGTCGAATTGCAGTTCCGGGTGAGTGTGAATATCGCGTCGCCATTCGGTGATTTCGGGTAGAAGATCTGCAAATCGATTAATTACCGGCATGAGTGCGTCTCTGGTGGCGGAAAGCTTCGAATATGCCCGTCAGTCAGCGCGGGTGCAATAGAAAGTTCAGTGGGTGAACTCCATAACCAATCTGTTCTGCTGTTGAGGCGAAGCTTTATTATCTCAATTGTGGCAGATTGAGTTGCGCACGCTGCTCGTTAGTGGTTAAGTGACGGAATGAATAAACCAGTTCCAGCCAAATGACAGAATCTGACTCGTCGCCCGATGAATCAACACCGCAGACGGTGCTGCAGATCGACGATCTGAAAACCATATTCAATACCCGCGACGGAGAGGTTCACGCGGTAAATAATGTCAGCTTTAGCCTGGCAACGGGTGAGCTGCTGGGCGTGGTTGGCGAGAGTGGGTCCGGTAAATCAGTCACAATGATGTCAGTGTTGAAGCTATTGCCGTCGCCCCCGGCCGAGATTGTTTCCGGCTCTATTAACTTTCAGGGCCGTGAAGTGCTGGCGATGTCTGACGATGAGCTACGCGAGCTGCGCGGTGGTGAAATCGGATTTATTTTTCAGGATCCGATGACCTCGTTAAACCCGGTATTCACGGTGGGTTTTCAATTGGTCGAGGCTATCAGAGAACATCTGAAACTGAATAAAAAAGCGGCGCGTCAGCGGGCGGCTGAACTGCTGGAAAAAGTCGGTATTGCGCAGCCCGAGGCCAGGCTTCGAGACTATCCGCACCAGTTCTCGGGTGGGATGCGTCAACGAGTTATGATAGCAATAGCGTTGGCCTGTGAACCTAAGGTACTGATCGCAGACGAGCCAACAACAGCACTCGACGTGACAATTCAGGCGCAAATTCTGGAGCTGGTTCGTGATCTTCGTCGCGACCAGGGAATGGGTATTATCTGGATTACTCATGACCTTGGGGTGGTGGCTGGAATTGCTGACCGTGTGATTGTGATGTACGGCGGTCAGATTGTTGAGCACGCGCCTGTGAAAGAGCTTTATAAAAATCCGCAACATCCCTACACCAAAGCTCTGCTGGCGACGATGCCCAGTGTTGATTCCGAGCGTTCAGAGCGTTTGTACTCAATCGCCGGTCAGCCGCCAAATTTGTCTTCTCCGCCCGCGAGCTGCTCTTTTGCGCCAAGGTGTGAATTCGCTTTTGATCGATGTTTAGAAAAGAATCCACCGGTGATCACTGTAGGTGAAAAAGCTGATCATCAGGTCGCGTGCTGGTTGCGTGATCCTCAGTTTGCATCACGTGCTGATCAAAGTACGCCCGTCGGGGTGAGCCTTCGGGAGTCATTTTAATGAACGGTGGTGCAGCACTGATTGATCAGCAAGTACAGGACGGTGTGACCAAAGAGGCAAGTGTTGCTACCGCGATGCTTGAGGTAAAAAACCTGTCTATGCATTTCCCGATCTATAAAGGATTGATGCGCAAGCAGGTAGGTGAAGTTAAGGCCGTTGACGATATCACTTTTTCTACTATGCGTGGCGAGACACTCGGTCTTGTTGGAGAAAGCGGATGTGGTAAATCAACTACCGGGCGTGCGATTTTAAAACTCTACCAACCCACCAGCGGTCGTATTGTGCTGGATGGAAAAGATATCACTGATCTGCAAGGCGATGATCTACGCCAGGTTAGAACGGATATGCAAATGATCTTTCAGGATCCGCAGGCGTGTCTGAATCCACGTATGACTGTCGGATCTATTATTGCTGAACCGCTGGATGAACATACCCGATTGAAGCGTCGTCAAAAACGAGAACGTACCCGCGAACTTCTGGATGCGGTAGGCATGAACCCCGATTTCGAAAACCGCTACCCTCATGAGTTTTCCGGTGGGCAGCGACAACGCATTGGAATTGCGCGCGCGCTGGCGTTAGAGCCAAAATTCATTGTCTGCGATGAGCCAATCGCAGCGCTTGATGTATCGATACAGGCGCAGGTGGTGAACCTGCTGGAAGATCTGCAAAGACAACATCAGTTAACTTATCTGTTTATTAGTCATGATTTATCGATGGTTCGGCATATTGCCGATCGTATAGCGGTGATGTATCTCGGTAAGCTGGTCGAACTGGCACCGCGGAATACGCTGTATACAACACCGCGTCATCCGTATACCAAAGCATTGCTGTCTGCTGTGCCGGAACCTGATCCGGAGAAAGAAGCGGTGCGTGAGCGTATTATTTTAAAGGGCGATGTGCCAAGCCCTGCAAATCCGCCAAGTGGGTGTAATTTCTCTTCGCGTTGCCCGATTGCCGAGGTGAGATGTTCCCGCGAAACACCCCCATGGCGTGAACTCGAAGGCGGGCGTTTCGTCGCCTGTCATATGGTACAGTAATTTGTAGCGGTAACGAGGGCGCAGGTATTGAACAAAGTTCATTGCTGGCGCAGGTTATTCATCACTTAGGAAAGCAATATGAAAAAAGCACTGGTATGCACAGCAGTTGCTGCTGGTTTATTTGCAGGCTCTGCACTGGCTGAGCGTGGCGCTGACGGGCAATTAAATATTATTTACTGGCAGGCAGTATCTATTCTAAATCCGTATCTTTCGGGTGGCACCAAAGATGTCGAGGCGGCCAGTATGGTGATTGAACCATTAGCCCACTACGACGAAAAAGGCGTGATGGTGCCAAATTTGGTTGATGAAATTCCGACTGTTGAAAACGGTGGTGTCAGTGAAGATCTGAAAAGCATCACCTGGAAATTATCCAGTGGCCTGAAATGGTCCGACGGCAGCCCGATGACAGCGGCAGATGTTGCATTTACCGCAGAATACTGCCTGCACCCTGAAGGTGGCTGTCAGCAGGCTTCCAACTTTAATGATGTAGAAAGTGTTGAAGTGATCGATGATTCAACGGTTAAAGTGAATTTTTCCGTCGCCAAGCCATTTCCGTACGGTCCCTTTGTAGGCGCTCAGGCGCCTGTCATTCAAAAGGCACAGTTTGAAAACTGCATGGGTGCAAAAGCGCCGGAATGCACAGAGGCGAATTTTGGCCCGATCGGTACGGGTCCATTTGTGGTTAGCCAGTTTAAGGCGAATGATGTTGTCGTCTATGAAGCCAATCCTAACTACCGTGATGAGGCAAAGCCGGCATTTTCCTCTGTTGTGTTTAAGGGTGGCGGTGATGCTGCCTCTGCGGCGCGCTCGGTTCTGGAAACCGGAGAATTTGACTATGCATGGAATCTTCAGGTAGATCCGGAAATTCTGGCAAAGATGGCCTCTGCTGGTAAAGGCGCCGTTGTTTCAGCTTTTGGTACTTCTGTTGAACGACTGATGGTGAACATGACTAACCCTGATCCTGCACTGGGTGATAAACGCGCTACCATTGAGGGCGGTCCGCACCCGTTCCTGACTGACCCTGCTGTCAGGACTGCACTGTCGAAAGCCATCGATAGACAGACACTGGTAGATGTTGGTTACGGTGAAGCGGGTCAGCCTACCTGTAACGTATTGCCTGCACCGGCTGTTTATGCATCAACCGCAAATGATGCCTGTCTTGGTCAGGATATCGATGCGGCTAATAAAATCCTCGATGACGCCGGCTGGGCTCTCGGTAGTGACGGGGTTCGCGTTAAAGACGGAGTGAGGCTGTCAATTTTGTACCAGACGTCAACTAACTCGGTTCGTCAGGACTCACAGGCACTGATCAAGCAGTGGTGGCAGGAAATTGGTGTTGAAACCGAACTGCGTAATATTGATGCTTCAGTGTTTTTTGGGGGCGATCAATCAAGCCCTGATACCTTCCAAAAGTTTTTCGCTGATATAGAAATGTATACTAATAACTTTGATGGTACTGACCCGGAAGCCTATATGGCTAACTGGGCATGTAAAGAAATTCCCAGCCCTGAAAACCAGTGGTTAGGTGACAACATGCCTCGTTACTGTGATGCAGAGTATGATGCTCTGGTGGCTCAAATGGCTGTTACCGCCAAGCTTGAAGAGCGTGCTGAACTTGCAAAAGCCATGAACGATATGTTGATGCAGGACGGCGCCATGATTCCATTGATCCACCGCGGTGGTGTTTCAGCGCATGCCAACACGCTTGAAGGCGTTCGGATGAACGAATGGGATTCAGAGCTGTGGAATGTTGCTGACTGGAAGCGTGCTGAGTAACTAAGACAGCAAGTGTCCGGTCGTTAATGATCGGACACTTCTTCTCTGACACACACCGTCACGATGTTATCTAAAAGACTTCAACTGCATGTTTAATTACACAATCCGAAGATTGTTGTTTGCCGTACCGACACTTTTGGTAATTAGTTTTTTAATTTTTGCGATTCTTGATTTGGCACCAAGTGACCCGACCGGAAATCTACCGCTAACTATTCCACCGGAAGTTCGGGAACAAATAAGAATTTCACTGGGCCTCGGTGAGCCGTTTCCTATTCGCTACCTGAAATGGCTTCAGCAATTTTTTATCCACGAACCTCTCAATCTGATAGAGCAGTGGTTTGGAGTTAGAATTGGCGATAGTGAAAATCGCCTGAGAGTTCAGTCGTGGGCCACTCGTAGCCCGGTAGTAGATTTGATTGTGGAGCGGATGCCACAGACACTGTGGGTAGTGGGCATGTCTTATGTAGTCGGTATTCTGATTGCAATTCCTATTGGTGTTATTTCAGCTTATAAGCAATATTCAATTTTTGATCAGGTGGGTACCTTTATATCTATGGTGGGTTTTTCTGTACCTACTTTTTTTACCGGCCTGGTGATGATCGTGGTTTTCAGTTCGACCCTGGGCTGGCTTCCTTCTATTTATGACACAACCCATAAAGTGACAGATCTGGCGAGCTTTTGGGTTCAGGTTAAACAAATGATTATGCCTGTGATGGTACTGGCACTCTTTAATGCATCGCAGTTATCGCGTTTTATGCGTGCATCAATGCTGGACAATTTATCGCAGGATTATGTGCGAACAGCGCGAGCCAAAGGCCTGAAAGAAAAAGTGGTGCTGTTGGTTCATGTATTGCGAAACTCTTTGATACCCGTTGTTACAGTAATTGCCCTGGGGATTCCGCAAATTTTTGGCGGCGCAATTATCACCGAACAGATCTTCAGGGTGAATGGTCTGGGGCAGTTGTTAATTATTGGAATTCAGGGTGCTGACATTCCGCTGGTGCAAACACTGACCTTTATATTTGCAGTACTGATTGTTCTGTTTAATCTGATCGCTGATCTTGTCTACGGGATGCTTGACCCGAGAATCCGTTATGAATAGCCGGACATCGGGCATGGTCGCTGAAGAGATGCCGGCACATCGCTCCTTGTGGGGGGATGTATGGGCGCAATTTAGAACGCACAAGGGCGCGCTGGCAGGTGCGATTGTATTTGTGCTTATTCTGCTGATCGTGGTGGTTGGGCCTTATATCCACACCATCGATCCACAGTATCTGGATATTCGAAATAAAAACCTCAGCCCCTCATGGGAACATCCGATGGGTACTGATAATCTGGGGCGCGATACGCTGGCGCAGGTGATGGCGGGTGGCAGGGTATCGTTGTTGGTGGGTGTAGTTGCTATGTTGTTATCGTTGTTCGTTGGAACGGCAATCGGTGTGTTAGCCGGTTTTTTTAAACGCCTTGACGGACCTTTGATGCGTTTGACTGATTTATTTTTAGCCCTGCCGCTGCTACCGCTTTTACTCGTTATAATTATGTTGTTTAGAGATACCTTGCGTGCTGCCTTCGGTCCGGAGACTGGTATTTTTATACTGATTGTATTTGTTATTGGTATCACCAGCTGGATGCAAACAGCGCGAATCGTACGTGGCGATGTACTCACGCTTAAAGAGCAGGAGTTTGTCGTTGCCGCCCAAAGTATCGGCGCGCCTTCACGACGTATTATTTCAAGGCATATTTTGCCTAATGTGTTAAGCCCGATTATGGTCTCGGCGACTCTTGGGATCGCCAACGCTATTATTACTGAATCAGCGTTAAGTTTTCTTGGGCTTGGGTTCCCGTCTGATTTCCCAACCTGGGGAAGACTCCTGTACGATGGGGCGAACTTTATGCAGATCACACCTGCACGGGTCATTTGGCCGGGGCTGGCAATTTCATTAACTGTATTGAGTGTTAATTATTTGGGGGATGGCTTGAGAGATGCTCTTGACCC
>CAZNOB010000002.1:12173-13804 GCA_964574535.1 uncultured Granulosicoccaceae bacterium
TAACTGTATTGAGTGTTAATTATTTGGGGGATGGCTTGAGAGATGCTCTTGACCCTCGGATTCGGGGGCGATAAATAAAAAAAAATAAAAAAAGGGCTAAGAGAAACCTCTTAGCCCTTCAAGGGGAGGGGAAAACATAGAGGGTGGCGAAGTAAAATAAATCAGGGTCAGCAACTCCGTTATAAGTTATCTAACCGTTGCCAAGTCAGAGCAGGAATCGGAACGAAAGTTCCGGCGTTAGAAAATCTTTAGAACTGTAGTGGGGCTGGCTTTACCCTGGTGTTGCATAAGCTTGTAGAGCTGTATGTAAAGCGCTGCACGGAATTTTTACTGGACTGAGCCTCATTTCTAAGTGAAATTCAGAAAAAATGAGTACAGCGTCTTAGATGCTGCTATAGAGGCAGCGCAGAGGCTCGGGGCTGGATTTTATGCAACGCCAGGTTTTTTAAAACTTACCGAGTTATTTGACGGGTTCGCAGGGCGCGTTGCGCGGCTAGGAACCGGCTTTTTTGTGAAGCTGAAAGAGGCATCTGTTGTAGTGCAAGCATGGCCGTTTGGCGGGTGGTTTTTATTTCATTCGGGTTTTCGAGTACATAAAGCAGACTGGTGATTGTCGCTGAATCCGGATTGCTTATTCCCCGAAGTGCTGTGGCAGCACGCGCACGCACATGCGAGCTATCGTCTCTTAGGCCTGTGACCAGAGTGGTCGCTACGTCAGGGTTATTTTTGGCCCATCGGCCCAACAGTGCAATGCTGTGTGCCCTGACGGATGGTTCCTGATGTGTGGAAAGTAAATTGATATTATCCAGCAACAATTGTCTTTGGCTGGTGTCTGCGTCCGCCGCTGGAGTTGCCAGGACATTCATCGTAGCTACCAGGAAATCGGGATCAGACTCTACACCAAGAAGTTCAATACTAATGTCTCTGGCTTCGCTGTTGTGCGGCTGAATTCTGCTTAGTAGCTCCAGGCCGTTTCGTTTTGAAACCGGATCACTTGAATATGCAAGCTCAGTCGCTGTAGCAAGTATTTGTGGGCTGCTCAGGTTTGCGATTAGTGCGGCGAGTCGTTTGGCTCGTTCCGGGTCGGCGTTGTAGCGATATTCTGCAAGAATATCTGTCAGCAGGGTCGGGTCCTGTCGTATTTTTCTCTCGAGATTTTTAAACTCTGCATCCGACATCGGGACCGCAGCCAGAGTTGTTAGGTCTATGTCTTCGCGAGTGGGCGCTGGATTGATGGTGGAGGGGGCAGGTGGATCATCAACATTAACCACGCTGACGGTATCCGGTTGTATGGCTGTTTCATCGGGTTGTTCAGAAACTGTAGCCAGCGGGTTCCCGGTTTGGCCGAGTTCTGTTTGTGCAACATTCTCAATCGGGTTTGAGCCCTCGGGAATGTTGGTCTTCGGTGAATTGGCGGACTGGTAAAAAAACCAACCGCCTGCCAAGATGGCAAGCGGTATTATTGCAAGGAACGGTTTCATCAGGCGGGCGGTCTAGGGGGCGCCTACGCCAAAATCGACACCAATAGTGCTGCCCGGGAACTCAGCAATCTGCCAGCCTTCAAGTACAATCCCGTCGACAAGCTGAAAAAACTGAGCTTCTTCAACACAGTTTAAACCATCAATAGAATG
>CAZNOB010000002.1:13904-26502 GCA_964574535.1 uncultured Granulosicoccaceae bacterium
TCGCAAATGTTCCACCGTTTCTAACAGTACAGTTATCACCCCACTCTGGTGTGTCTGAATTGCGGTCACACTCTGAACCGCCACCGGTGGTGGTATCTTCGGTGTTATCGACAATGCTGTCTGCAAACGCCGGATCTGTACCGCCGTTGAGTTCATCTATATTTGAAATGCCGTCGCCATCAAAGTCTTCATCCGGATCGTTGATACCGTCGAAGTCAGAGTCAATCAATTCAGGATCAGTGCCCAGCTGTGCTTCAAGAACATCAGGGATTAGGTCGCCGTCAGTGTCGAGGGTATCGTTACTACCAAACAAATCCTCAATCTCTGTGTCTTCGTCACCACCGGCGCTGCCACCGGAGCTTCCACCGCACGCAGCTACAGAGCCTGCCAACAAGCAAATTGCCGTCATATGGCCCAGGTTCTGGAATTTCACTTCACTTATTTTTTTCATTTTTTAGTCTCCGATTCGGATTGTTATTCAATAGCCCGTTGTCCGAAGGGCGCGGGTTACTTATTTGCACTAGGTATAGCACTTATAACGGTATGAGCCATCATCGCTTTTGTTAATAATCAATAAGCTAAGCTGAACCTCAGCGAAAACCGCTGAGGAGCGCCACAAAATTGACGGCTTATCCGTGTAGTTACGGAGTTACTTCAGGGCTGTGCAAGTGCATCAAGGACGCGAGCCCAGCTTTTGATGCCTTTCTGAAAGCTGTTGAGATTATATTTTTCATTGGGCGAATGAATCTGATCATCATCAAGACCGAAACCAATCATCAGGCTTTCCATGTTAAGTATTTCATGAAAGTCTCCTACGATGGGAATTGAACCGCCACAACCTATGTAGACTGCCTCGGTGGTCCATTCATTGGACAGAGCCTGGCGGGCTTTTTCAAACGCCGGGTTTTCAATCGACATAACGGTGGCCGGGGATGCACCGTACTCCTTGTATTCTACGGTGCAGTCGGCGGGAAGATGGTTTTCAATATGCTGCCTCAGGCTTTTTCGAATGGTGATCGGGTCTTGTGTGCCAACCAGTCTAAAGCTTATCTTTGCGCTGGCCCGTGAAGGCAACACTGTCTTAAAGCCTTCTCCGGTATACCCACCGGTAATTCCGCAAAATTCGCAGGTCGGGCGACTCCAGATTTGTTCCAGCGCAGTGTAGTTTTTCTCCCCGGCCGGTACTGATAAATCAACGCTCCCCAGAAATTCCTTCTCATTGAAGCCGAGCCCCTCCCACTGTTGCGCTATTTGTTCCGGTAGTTCGTTCACACCGTCATAGAAGCCTTCCAGCGTGACTCGACCTGCGTCATCATGCAGGTTTGCCAGAATCTTTGCGAGTACCCGCACCGGATTTTGAGCTGCTCCGCCATACATACCAGAGTGCAGGTCTTTATCTGCGGCCACAATAGTAATTTCGTCACCAAGCGAGCCGCGCAACATGGTACAGATTGCAGGGGTTTTATCATTCCACATACCGGTGTCGCAGATTAACGCCAGATCACTGCGCAGTTCATCGGCGTTTGCCTGGAGGAACGGAATTAGTGAAGGAGAGCCTGATTCCTCCTCTCCTTCGAATAAAAAAGTAATGTTCAGCGGTAACTCACCATGCACCGATTGCCACGAGCGGCAGGCTTCGATGAATGTCATCAGTTGCCCTTTATCGTCTGCCGAGCCACGTGCACGAATGACCGTGCCTGTATCGGTTTCTTCCAGTGAGGGGCTGAAAGGATCGTTGTGCCACAGTTCCAGCGGATCAATCGGTTGTACATCGTAGTGACCATAAAAAAGAATATGTGGTTTATTCTCTAAGTTGCCGGTGGTATGACCAACTACCATGGGATGGCCTGGTGTATCTCGGCGGGATGCGTTTATACCAATCGACTGCAGATCCTGAACCAGCCAGTCAGCAGCTTCTTTGCAGGGTTGGGCATACTGAAGATCGGTTGAAATACTTGGAATTTTTAATAACTCGAATAGCCGATTAAGTGCGTTTTCCTGATCGCTGTCAATCACATTTAGCACTTCTTGTAGCGGCGACATAGTGTGTTCCGTTGAGAGTGGATATGGCTAAAGTATAAACCCTTATCTGATCAACGAAATTATTTGCCTGTAATGGCAGGCGGGCCAGTGTGATTCCCCATCTGTCGCAGAGGTGGCCTGCTACGCTGCCTTATTGACATTATGCTTTGTCAGGAACCGAGTGAGTTCCTTCGCGGTTAGTGGTTTCGAGTAGTAATAACCCTGCCCGATATGACAATTCATCTCAGCCAGAATTTTTGATTGAGCTTCATCTTCAATGCCTTCAGCAATGGTGTTTACCTGCAAGTCCGATGCTAAGTCGAGTATTGCCTGAACAACAGCTCGGCATTTGGGGTCTGTTTTAATTTCGCGTGTGACATTTCTGTCGATTTTCAGTGTGTCAATGGCACAGCGGGTCAGTAGAGTAAGTGATGAATGGCCGGCGCCAAAATCGTCCATGGCGATTTTGATATCCATCTCTTTAAGGGCCTTGATATTGGATGTCACTATATCAATATTTTCGATTGCTGAAGTCTCGGTGATTTCAATTTCCAGTTGCCGCAGAAATCGTCGGTTGTTGCCGGCAATTCTTGTAATTGCCAGGGCGAGACTGGGACGACTTGCCTGAGCGGCTGAGAAATTCAGAGCAATGGGAATCGCGTGCAGATCTTTATTTTCCCAGATTTGCAGTTGATCAATAACCGCCTCCAGTACCCAGTCATCAAGCTCACAGATTTTACCATTGGCTTCAGCCTGGCGAATAAACTCATCTGGCGCAAGGGTGCCTAATTCAGGGTGATTCCATCTAAGCAATGCTTCAGCGCCAACCAGTTTACCGTCTGTCAGACGGAACTGCGGTTGGAACATAAGATGTAATTCACCGTTCGGAATTGCTACACGGATTGCGTTGTCCAGCAGTACTTTAAGCTCTGCCGTCCTGCTTAGTTCGGGGTTAAAAAACCGGTATGTATTTTTGCCGTGATTTTTCGCTTCGTACATCGCCATGTCGGCACTGGTGATCAGATCTTCGGCGTTTTGCGAATTATCCGGATAAAGGCAAATGCCAATACTTACACCGACCGTACATTCCATTCCGCTGATCACATAGGGTTCCATTACGGATACGCGAATTCGTTCTGCAACGCTTGCGGCTTGTTCCTGGCTCTGTATATCGGTGACAATTAACATGAACTCGTCCCCCGCCAGGCGTGCAACTACCGATTCACCGGGAATGTGATGATCGATATTGATTTGGCGGGGCTCTATGGAAACCGTGTCGGTATCGCGTACTGTACTCACCAGTCGCTGCGCAACGGCTCTTAGTAGTTCATCACCTGCCTCGTGGCCCAATTGATCGTTTACTGGCTTAAAGTTATCAAGATCCAGAAACATCACGGCGATGGCAGTGTTCGGTGTTGAATTAGCGCGTTCGATTTCACTGTTCAGGCAGCGTAAAAACATTCTGCGATTGGGTAGATTGGTCAGCGTGTCAGTGAATGCGAGTCTTTTTACCTCGGCGGTGGATTCTTCGGTGACGTTTTGTAGTTTTTCTATAAAGGTGTTAAACCAAAATGCCAGTTCCGTCATTTCATCAGAGCCGGTTAACGCAATCCTTTTACTCATGTCACCGTTCCCAACGGCAATTTGTTTCAGTGAGGACACCATGTGGTTGACGCGTTGCACGATGCTGCTGGTAGTGAATAATGCGATAACAAAAAGCATAATCGCAGTCAGAACACCGGTGGTCAGGCCGGCCCGCAAAGATTCTGAAGCTCTTTGTGTCGCTGCATCAACACTTGCCACCAGCGCTTCGCTTTGGCGAGTCTGCAGTCCGCCCAGGGCGTCAATGAGTGAATTGAATGCATGTGCGTTGCGTTGTTTGCGCGCGGTGGTTTCTGTGAATTCTATTTGATTGCTGATAATAGCCTGTACCAGCGTATGTGAATCGCTGAAATACACATCAAACTGGCTGAGGATATCGCTAATTTGCTCATGAAATTTATTTTCTAAAATCATCACCCGATGCAGGTGGCCACGAAATTGTGCGGCCAGCAGCATAGAGTGATCAAGCAGCGCGCTGTTTGATGAAATAAAAGCGTGTTCGAGATTGCTATCGATTGTCTCCAGACCGTTTAGGGCGGTCAACAGGTTTTCCTGGACGGGATAGCGTGTGTCACGGATCTCTTTAAGCAGATCTGCGTTTTTCTTGGAGTCGCTGAGCATCACCACCAGAAAAACAAAGAATCCCAGTGTTCCCACGGCTGCAATCGATAATATCCGCCAGCGCAAGGTGTACCTTGTCCTGCGGCGATCGCCATCTGAGTTGTATCTGAAATTCACTTTTTTATGTGACACTAAAAACTGTTGTTGGCGGTTGGTTGCCGGGTTGGTGCGGGCACTCTTAATGCAGTCAACCGGAAATTTAGCTCTAGTGGTTCAATCGGCCGGTTGAGGATTGCCTTGATTGCCAGGATGCGACAGTTGGTTCTCTGTCACATCCGAGCATGAGGCGACAATATTTTTCAAGGTGTCGGTAGCCAGCTCTGCAGCAGAGGCTCTGTTGCACGGATTTCCGGTCGTCGTGTCAGCACTAATTCAGTTTTGAGCCGATACGTACTTGGTATACAATATCCCACCAAAGAATGAGGGCACTGTGACCGTGCAATTGGAAGTGCTTAAAGTTGAAGCCGGGCTTAAAGATAAAGTCTATGGTTCGCTGAAAGAGGCGATTGTGCGGATGGACGTATATGCGTCAGAAGAGCCCCCCAAGCTGGATGAGCGTCAGCTGGCGGAGCAATTGGGCGTTAGCCGGACACCGGTTCGTGAAGCGTTAACCAGACTGGAGCAGGAGGGCCTGGTAAAAGCGGTTCCCAGGCGAGGGGCGTTTGTGGTTCGCAAAACGCGTCAGCAAATCGTGGAAATCATTCAGGTGTGGGCGGCGCTGGAGGGTATGGCGGCCAAGCTTGCCGTAGAGCGCGCCACGGACGACGAACTAAAGCAGTTGCACGAAGAGTTTGTCACTGCCGGAAGCTCTGATGTTGCCAGTGCCAATATCGATGAATATTCGGAACAAAATATTCAGTTCCATCGACGAATTGTAGAGTTGGGCAAATCAGAGTTACTGCAGGATCTGATGGAAGGGTTATTTGTTCATGTGCAGTTTATTCGCCGTCGTTCAGTGCGTGATGCTGATCGAACAGAGCGCTCGGTGAGTGATCACATACTTATAATTAATGCACTGGAATCGCGTCAGGCTGAACAGGCTCAGCAGCTGGTTATCTCGCATGCTTTAAGTCTGGCAGAGCATGTACAGCATAATGTAGATTATCTCGAATAGATTATTTTGTATTTAACAGGCTGGTTATCAAGCCGTTTGTGAATCAATTAAATAACTTACTACCATAAATATAAAGAGCAATTTAATGAAAGCACTTGAAGGCGTAAAGGTCCTTGATTTTACCCATGTTCAGTCGGGCCCGACTTGTACTCAACTACTGGGTTTTTTTGGCGCTGATGTCATTAAGGTCGAACGCCCCGGTGTAGGTGATGCAACACGTAAACAGCTTGTTGACGTCGAGGGTGCAGACTCACTCTATTTCACTATGCTCAATCATAACAAGCGATCCCTCACACTCAACACCAAAAATGAAACGGGTAAAGATGTGCTTATTCGGTTGATCAAAGAATGTGATGTAATGGTAGAGAATTTTGCGCCCGGTGCACTTGACCGAATGGGTTTTACCTGGGAGCGAATCCAGGAAATCAACCCGCGCATGATCCTGGCGTCGATTAAAGGCTTCGGCCCCGGCCCTTACTCTGAGTGCAAAGTCTATGAGAACGTGGCGCAATGTGCTGGTGGGTCAGCATCCACTACAGGCTTTCTGGATGGCCCCCCGGTAGTGACTGGTGCGCAGATCGGTGACTCTGGTACGGGGTTGCACCTGGCGTTGGGTATTGTAACCGCGCTGTATCAAAGAGAGAAATCCGGCCGTGGCCAAAAAGTAAGTGCTGCGATGCAGGACGGGGTGCTCAATTTGTGCCGAGTGAAACTCCGTGATCAACAGCGATTGGCAGTGGGGCCACTGGAAGAATATTCCCAGTTTGGTGAAGGTGTGCCGTTCGAAGATGCCACTCCCAGGGCTGGTAATGATTCCGGAGGCGGGCAGCCCGGGCGCATACTCAAATGCAAAGGCTGGGAGAAAGATAAAAACGCTTATACGTATTTTATTACCCAGGCCGCAGTCTGGAAAAACATCTGTGATGTTATTGGCAAGCCCGAGTGGAAAGAGGATGCAGACTTTGCGACACCCAAAGCCCGGCTCACGCGTTTGAATCAGGTTTTTGATGTGATTGAATCATGGACAATGACTAAAACTAAATTTGAAGTCATGGAGTTATGTAATCCGCTGAATATTCCGGTTGGACCTATTTTATCTATGAAAGAAATTGCTGAGGAACCATCTTTGCGTGAAACCGGAACAATCGTCGAAGTAGATCACCCGGAACGTGGCAAGTACTTAACGGTAGGATGCCCTGTTAAGCTATCCGACTCACCCGTTGATGTGCAGCGTTCCCCGTTACTGGGCGAACACACTGATGAAGTACTCGGTGATTTTCTGGGGTATTCCAAGGATGAGATCGCAGAAATAAAGACTTCGGGGGCTGTTTAAACCTGAATTGATTCTTTATTTTCATTCGCAGGCTGCACAACCTGAGTTAAGAGTATGTAATTACAAATTCAGTAGTTGCAGATGATTTAGTTTTTAGGGAAAAATGAAATGTCCATCAAATCGATTCTGGTTCCGCTGAATGAATCACAGCGTAGTTTTAATGTACTTGAAACTGCCTTCGTTGTGGCGCGACGATTTGGAGCGCATATATCGGCAGTGCATGCCCAGCAAAATTCTGCGTTGTCCGAGCCTTTTGTTTATAGCAATTTAACCGGCGCTCTTAAGGAAGCGGTTGTACGGGAAACCGCTCAGGCATCAGAGCGCGCTGTCTCTGCAGTGAATGGCCAGTTTGAAGCCGCTTGCGCTGCATCCGGTGTACGTATTGTTGAAAATATGTTTGGTGCGAAGAGCAAAACTGATACCGAGGTGACAGCGTCGCTTGAAGTGGTAGATGGGCGCACAGTGGATGTACTGGTAGAGCGTGCGCGTCTTAGCGATGTGACTGCTATTGCATCTCCGCAACTTGGTGAAAATACTATTCGGCAAACCCCGGTGGGTGAAACTCTCGAGTCTATTATGTTGGGGTCGGGCCGACCGGTATTAATTGTACCGCGCGAATGGGAGGCTCGGCGTTGTGAAAACGCAGTGATCGGCTGGAATGAAAGTGTGCAGGCAGCGCGTGCACTGGCAACCACAATTCCCTGGTTGAAGACAATGCAGTCGGTAACCATAGTGCTGTCTCGCGCCAGAGCTGAAGGTGGAGAAATGGTTCAGGGTTATTTATCAACCCATGGTATTGACGCAAATATCGTGATTTTGAATCGTGGAGAACTCGACACAGGGGCGGCACTGCTTGAGCGTTGCGCTGAAGTGTCGGCGGATTTTCTGGTGGTTGGCGGTTATAGCCGAGCGCGATCCAGGCAACTTTTATTTGGAGGTGTAACTCGCCACCTGATGAAACATACCAATATCATCACTGTGATGGTTCACTAAGCCCCCGAGTGGTGATTGTGTTTTAGTTAAAAGTTATTTTTGTCATGTGTCGCGTAATATATGTGGTGTTTTGTGTGCTGCTTTCGGTGGCCTGTTCGGATCACGGCTCTGATGCTCAGGACACTGATCTGATTCACTTTGCCGGTATCTGTGATGGCTCCGCTGCCGTGCGAATTGGCAGTGATAAGCTGTTAGTAGCTTATGACGAAAACAACTCCCTCTATCTTTATAGTTCCATTGGTGGCCAGCCGGAAGCTGAATTCCCCTATCAAGAATTATTGAAGATCAATGCCAAAGAAGTTGATATTGAAGCCGCAGCGGTGGTGAGTGATGGTGTGTGGTGGGTAGGGTCACATGGTCGTGACGGGGATGGCGATGTTGCACCTAATCGTCGTTTACTTTTTAAAACTGTGTTACCTCAAAAAACCGATCAGCAATTACGGCTTTTGCAGCCCGCTATCGATTTATACCCGATTCTTACCGAATCACCGTTGAGTAAATCGTTTTTAACAGAAAAGGTTTTGCGTAAAAAACCCAAGAAAGGTGGCCTTAATGTCGAAGGTCTTGTCGCAGAATCGGATGATAGTTTATTGCTTGGTTTTCGATCACCGCTGACGAAAGACAATCATGCGTTAATAGCTCAACTGGAAAAAAAGACCGATACATTTGTCGTTAAAAAATTCTGGCAGCTTGATCTTGGTAATCGGGGGATACGGGATATTCAACGAACCGGTGAGGATTATATATTGATCGCCGGTGATGTCGATAGCGGCGGCGTTTCTGCCCTTTATCGCTGGCGGCCGGATTCGAAAGCCAATGTTTTGACCCATCTGGATCGAACTCTGAATCCCGAAGCGTTGGTCAAATTTAAAGATTATTGGCTGGTGTTGAGTGATGATGGAAAAATGCAGCGGCAAGGGCGGGATTCCTGTGATGAGATCGCAGAAGAGCGTTCATCTGATAAGAAGGTGTATTTCCGGGCAATTAAAATTACTGATGACTCGCTAGCTGACAAATAGCCGCTAAACTATAAAAATCAGTTGCATCTGCACATATGAATTAACACAAGAGACTCGTTATGGCTGTAGTAACTCGTGAGATTGAATATCAGCATCGTGATGTGGTTTTCGAGGGAACGCTTGCTGTCGACAATGCTACCGAAAAAAAGCGTCCTGTAGTGCTTGTGTCACACGCTTGGGGTGGACGTGATGATTTTGCTATTCAAAAAGCCCGCGAGCTTGCAAAACTGGGATATGTGGGGTTCGCTCTTGATCTATACGGTAAGGGGCGGCAGGGCACCAATAAAGATGAAAATCGAGCGCTGATGACACCGCTATTGGATGATCGACTACTACTGCAGGCTCGCATGGAAACTGCAGTTGAAGTCGCCTCTTCGCAAGCTGAATCTGATGCTTCGAAGGTGGGCGCCATTGGTTATTGTTTTGGTGGGCTATGTGTTCTTGACCTGGCCAGAACCGGCAGTAAAGTCGCAGCGGTAGTCAGTTTCCACGGTTTGTTCACTCCGCCCTCTAATACGTCGGGACGTAAAATTCATTCCAAAGTACTGGTACTGCACGGCTATGATGATCCTATGGCAACCCCTGACGCTATGGTCACGCTTGCCACTGAATTAACCGAGGCGCAAGCGGATTGGCAAATTCATGCTTACGGATCCACAGTACACGCTTTTACTAACCCTGCTGCGGCAGATCCTGAATTTGGTACGGTATACAGCGCTGAAGCTGACAAGCGGTCATGGCGTGCCATGACGGATTTTCTTAAAGACTCGTTTTCCTGATTTTTAGTTAAGCCAGGCTGTTATTCCAGCTGGCTGAAATCGTTTTTACCGCTGGCGTCCTGACCTCGCATTAAGTACAAAGTTCGAGCACTTTGGTCAACCAGATTTTTGTCTTTACTTTTTTTCTGAGCAAGCTGGCGGTTATATACTGAAGTGGTGGGCATAAACCTGAGAGTCATTCCGCGCCGCGAATGGCTGGAGTGATTCGCTTCAGACCCGTGCACCAGATAGACATCGTGCAGCGAGATTTGACCCGCTTCCAAAACTATATTGTGAGCTTCTGACTCATCATAGTTATGGTTATCCAGCTCCTGGTTTAGCGTCACATCATCACTGAAGTTGGTGTGGTGGCTAAGCAGCGCTTTGTCGCGATGTGAGCCAGGTATAACGCGCAGGCAACCGTTTTCAATGGTGGCAGAATCAATTGCAATCCATACTGTACATGTTGCTAGTGGAGTGATTGGCCAATATTCGCCGTCCTGGTGCCATGGCGTTGCATGACCTCCGTTGGCAGGTTTGGCGAAGAAGCTTGAATTCCATAAGGCGAAATCAGGTCCAATGAGTTGTTCAACCATATCCAGGATTTGCGGGTTTTTTGCGAACTCTAAAAATGATCGATCGTAAGCCAGCAATGCCGGGCAATAGTTATTGAACTGCGGATGAGTTTGCAGCAAGTGTTGGTGGCGTTCGCGAATAGCCTGAATGGTTGCATTGGGTAACCTATAGTCAGGGATGATGTACCCATTGCGGTGATAGCTTTCGATGTCACTATTGCTTAGCATGTACTCCCCCTTGTTTTTTCCTGTCATTCAACAAAAAAAGGCCCGCATGGCGGGCCTTTTTTCGCTGCAGTCGAACCCGTTTAGGTTCTGCAGCGAGTCAATGCAGTGTTGCTGTTCCAGCTACTGAAGCTGCCATCGCCAGCGGCGATATTCGGCAATACTCGGCCGGTTTCAATTGACAGTACACCATTGTTGAAAGACCAGGTGGTGGCTGTTGTGCCGTCGACTCCGGTGCCATCTGCAGCCAGCGTCAATGTAAAAGGCGCAGGTGAATTCAGTTCTGACCAAATATCCGTGCCGCCGTCGAACTCCCATGCTGTGCATGTGTAGGTAGCACCACTCGACAGATCGGCAGTGCTGGAAACAAATACCTGTGGGAAATCCTCTGTGCATCCGCCATCAGGACATCCGTCAATCGGGGCAAAGAGCTGGGCAGTTTCTATGCTTCCGGCTGTCGCGCTGGTATCGCGACAGGTGTTTTGGGTCGCGCTGATAAAACCCCAGTCATCTCCGTCATCATTGACGAAACCGGAACCCGGAGGACAGGCAAAAATACACCAGCTCTCACCGACTTGTGCCCAGCCGGTAAAGCTCTCTGTGACCGATGCGGGACAAATAGTACTGGTGGCATCCAGGCCGTTACTGGCATCGGCTGAATCGCCGAAACCGCCGGAGATGCCGGCCTGCCCGCCAATTGGGCCTGTTTCGCCCCCGCCAGTGCCACCGTCGCCGGTTCCACCGCCAGTTCCACCGCCAGTTCCACCTCCGGTGCCACCGCCAGTTCCACCCCCGGTGCCGCCAGCGCCCGCACCGCCGCCGGAGTTGCCGCCGCCGCCGTCGTCATCGTTGCTGCTGCCGCACGAAATGGTAAATAGTGCGCAAAAACTGATGGCTAATATAGGTTTGATCACAATGAGCTCCTGTAGGTATCGTTCTGTGTGATGCCTGTTCACAAAAGGGGGGTAATAAGGCATGGAAACAGACCAGAACGACGCAGTCGATTACCACGTCGTAGGCTACCCGGAATTATCGCACAATACAGCTGCGAGAATTTTCCCATCCCCAGCCATCTTGATCAGGATCACTGGTGTCCAGTTCGCAAACTGGAACATCTGCGACATCACCAGCAGCGCTGGCACCGGAGACCAAACATGATTGATTGTTTTCCCAGCCGAACCCGTCGCCATCGCTGTCTGATGATGCTGAGGCGCACATGGGGTGTGTATTGCTGATCGTTGATTGAACCGCTGAAACCAGACAAGTGCGGTTATTTTCCCAGCCGTAGCCATCGCCATCCTGATCTGATTCTGCTGATGCACACACCGGCAAGTCTTCGGACATTGGTGAGCTTTCAGCAACTGGCGTCGGAGCAGATACAGGTTCCGTTACAACCGGCTCAGGCTCAGGCGCAGGCGCAGGCGGCTCGTCTGCCACAACTGGTGTATTTGTCTCTGTACCGCCATTATCAATAATGCCATTGGCGGCGCGGTTGCATGTGATGTTATCGCTGTCATTCGGGCCACAGGTAAGTCCGGCGACATTTTCTTTCAGCAAAATAAACTGATCGAACTCAAAGCCGTCCTCACGTGCGGTAAATACAATGGTGTTACTGCCAGCATTGGGAATATCTAAATAAATGGTGCGTTCCACCCCACAGTGATTACTGCTGGTGCGCTGCGCACTTGACCAGGTCCAGCGATTCTTGCCTCCACACCATTGCATGCGATGGCCGCTTGCCGGGTTGCTGTTGTTTAACCCGACGTGGATGCCGTTATCTTCAGTACCGGTTGAGTAAGCCTTGGCAAATACAAGATATCTGCCGGCCTCTGGAATATTCACACTGTAGCTAATTGACGGACCGGTACCCGCCTGATCCCAGAAGTTACGCCCGGTGGACAGTGGATCGCTGTGAGTTACACGGGTGTCTGGCAGCAGTTCCACGTAGGAACGGCCACTTGCGCTGCTGTGATGGGATCCGTCAGGATCTGGTTGAACATTCGGTGTGCTGGAATTACTGAATACCCGCCAAAGCGAATTTTTTTGAGAGAAATTTTCTGCTTCCACGCTGACAGCGATGTAGTCTTGCGCATTTGCCATGGGTGCAAACATAAACACTGCGCCCAAAAGGGTGCCGACGTAAGTTGAAATCTTCATTAAATAAGGCCTGAGTTTCTAAGGGAACTGCTTCACATTGCGGGGAGAAATGGGAAGTGCATCACCATGTCTCCAACGAAGGGGTCACAGTTTGCCGACCGTAAGAGCACAGGGTTGTGTGTCAATTCACAGTTTTTTTCTGCAATATCTCAGGTTGCTGTTCAGTAATTAATCTGCAG
>CAZNOB010000002.1:26602-102084 GCA_964574535.1 uncultured Granulosicoccaceae bacterium
ATTCACAGTTTTTTTCTGCAATATCTCAGGTTGCTGTTCAGTAATTAATCTGCAGTTGCGTGGTGTTCAGGCGACAGAAATCAGAAAACAGATCGGTCACAGGCCAATCAACTTTTATCGTCTGTCCTTTGTTCCCCGACTTCACTACTCTGTTCCGCCAGCCAGTCGCGGGATTGCAGGTAGTAGCTGTACAGCTTTTCTTCTTCGGTACCACGTTCCGGTGACCAGTTGTACTGCCAGCGAACCATTGGTGGCAACGACATCAGGATAGATTCAACGCGCCCTCCCGACTGCAAGCCGAACAGGGTACCGCGATCGAACACCAGATTAAACTCAACGTAGCGACCACGGCGATAGAGTTGGAACTGCCTTTGAGTGTCGCTGTAGGGGGTGTCTTTGCGTTGCTTGATAATGGGCAGGTAAGCCGGTAGGAATGAGTTGCCGATGCTCTGCATAAACGCAAAGCTGTGGTTAAAATCCTGTTCGTTGTAGTCGTCAAAAAAAATACCACCAACACCGCGTGGTTCGTTGCGATGTTTTAAAAAAAAGTAGTCGTCGCACCACTTTTTATATTTTTCATAGTGATATTCGCCAAACTCATCGCAGGCGTTTTTAGCGGTTTGGTGCCAATGTATACAGTCTTCCTTATTGCCATAATAGGGCGTTAAATCAAACCCGCCACCAAACCACCAAACGGGAGGTTCGCCTTTTTTTTCTGCGATAAAAAACCGCACATTGCAGTGTGTGGTTGGCGCGTAGGGATTATGCGGATGAAACACCAGCGACACTCCCATGGCCTGAAAGCCCCGCCCGGCCAGATTCTCGCGTCCGGCGGTGGCCGACGGCGGCAGGTTTTCTCCAAACACATGTGAAAAATTAATGCCCGCTTGTTCAAACACGGAGCCACCATTAAAAACACGGCTGCGCCCGCCGCCGCCAGCGTCTCGCTGCCAGCTGTCTTCGGTGAGCTGTGCAGCGGGGTCCAGCGAGGTGATCGCCTGGGTGATGGTGTCTTGAAGGGTGGTGAGATAATCGCTGACGCGATCAATATCGATATCGGGATTCATTCCGTATTATCGTAGTTGTTTACCACTGATGCCATCAAAAATTGGCGTGGGGCCGATCAAATTTCCCACGGGTTGCCGCAGCACATAGCTGATTTTACCGTCGAATAATAATTCAACTTGTGCTGCTGTCGTGCAGGCCGGCTGCCCGCTTTGATTTGCGCTGGTAGATACCAGCGCATGGCCACATTGTTCGCATAGCAAAGCAGCCGGCGGGTGTTTAGTAATTCGAGCGGCAATGGTTGTTCTTCCGCCGCTCAGAAGCGATGGTGTGGTGTCGCTGCAAGGTAGAATCCAGGTGACTGGTCCGGGCCATGTGTCGGCCAGCTTTTGTTCAATAGCCTCAGTGATCGTGCCTATATATGGCGCAAGCTGCTGGCGATGAGATGCGATCAGAATTAGCCCTTTATTGGATTCGCGTTGCTTTAGCTCCAACAATTGTGCAATGGCGTCTGTATTAGCCGGGTCGCAGCCCAGACCAAAAACTCCTTCTGTCGGGTAGGCAACGATATTGCCGTTTTTAACGGCAGCAGCTGCTGCCGTTAAACTTGTTCCTGCTTGCTTACTCAGCTTTCACAGGTTCCGATGTTGAGTCATCGCCGGTAGCTTTTACCGAGACTTTCTTTTTTGCCGATGCTTTTTTCTTTGAAGTGGCTTTTTTCTTTGCGGTTTTCTTTTTCGATGTTGCCTTCTTTTTTGCCACTGTCTTTTTAGCTACGACTTTTTTCTTTGCCGCTGCTTTCTTTTTTCCCCGTCCGCGTTTTTCGGGGGCTTCATCAATGAGTTTTTTTGCGGTGGCAAAATCAATTTCAAGTGGCTTTTCTTTTAAGTCTTTGGGTAGCTTGGCGTTCTTTTCACCATTTGTTAAATAAGCTCCCCAGCGACCATTGTGAATTTGTATTTGCGGGTCTTCATCGAAGGCTTTTATAACTTTATTAGCATCAGCTTCTTTTTTTGCGGCGACAATTTCACAGGCACGTTCAAGAGTTATCGTGTAGGGATCGTCTCCGTCTTCTTCTTTTATAGAGGCATACTTAGTGGTCAGCGCGGTAGCGCCTTCTTCATAGAAATCGTATTTGACATAAGGACCAAAACGGCCGATTGCCACTGTGATGCGGTCGCCGTCTGCATTTTCACCCAGCTTTCGCGGTAGCTTGAAGAGTTCCATTGCTTCTTCAAAGGTGATTTTATGCATTTTCTGGCCAGGTCTCAGGCCCGCAAATCTCGGTTTGTCTTCGTCTTCCTTGGTGCCGATTTGTGCAAATGCGCCAAAGCGTCCCACCCGAACCGAAAGGGGTTTGCCGGACTCAGGGTCAGTGCCCAGTTCACGCGCCTGTTTCGCTTCTTCAATAGATACGTTTTCTTCTTTGTCCTGAACCTGTGCGTCAAAGGGGTCCCAAAAATCACGTATTACAGGTACCCAGTCTTTTTCACCCCGTGAAACTGCGTCTAGTTCATCTTCGAGGTTTGCGGTGAAGTCGTAGTCAACGTATTTAGTGAAATGCTTGGATAAAAATCCGTTTACAACGCTGCCAACATCGGTTGGTGTGAATCGTCTGGCGTCCATTTCAACGTATTCACGGTTTTGCAGAGTTGAAATTATACTTGCGTATGTTGACGGACGTCCGATGCCGAATTCTTCAAGCGCCTTAACCAGCGTTGCTTCAGTAAACCGTGGCGGTGGCTCAGTAAAATGCTGGTCGAGATCAAAAGCTTTTACATCAAGCTTATCGCCTTTGTTAAGCTCTGGCAGGCGCTTTTCTTTGTCTTTATCTTCACCGGCTTTTTTATCATCAACATCTTCGAGGTATAATTTCATGAAGCCGGGGAAACGAACTGTTGATCCACTGGCACGAAAAGTATTGCCTTCACCGCAACCTAAATCAACACTAACCTGATCCATAGTGGCATGCATCATTTGGCATGCAACGGTGCGTTTCCAGATTAATGAATATAGTTTGAATTGATCCTCTTTAAGGAATGACTTTATTTTTTCCGGTGTTTTATCTGCCAGGGTAATACGCACGCATTCGTGTGCTTCCTGTGCATTTTTCGATTTATTTTTGTAAAAATGCGGTGATTCCGGAAGGTAGTCTTTACCATACGCTTTATTGATATGTTGACGGATATCTGCAATGGCATCCTGAGATAAAGTGACCGAGTCAGTACGCATATAGGTAATTAAACCGGCAGCGCCTTCACCGGTGTCAATGCCTTCATAGAGTTGTTGTGCGGTTCGCATGGTGCGCTGTGCCGAAAACCCCAGTTTACGAACCGCCTCTTGCTGTAAAGTCGATGTGGTAAACGGTGCCACCGGATTGCGTTTACGTTGCTTCTTTTCAATATTGTCGACGGTGAGTTGGCCATTAGCGGCTTTCTGGAGCAGTGCTTTTACCTCTGCGGCGCGGTCACCGTTGGTGATGGTGAACTGGCGGAACTTTTCGCCCTCGAGGGTGAATAGTCGTGCAGTGAAATCCTGACTGGATTTAGTTAATTCAGTGGTACACGTCCAGTATTCTTCAGGAATGAATTTTTCAATTTCCTGCTCGCGTTCGACGATCAGTCGAAGCGCTGGACTCTGGACTCGACCGGCGGATAAGCCGCGACTTATTTTTTTCCAGAGTAATGGCGATAAATTAAAACCTACCAGATAATCAAGGGCACGCCGAGCCTGCTGTGCATTGACCAGATCGTAAGACAATTCTCTGGGATTTGCGACGGCATCCTGTACCGCAGTCTTGGTGATCTCGTGGAAAACCACGCGCTTGACGGTTTTGTTTTCCAACAATCCCTGTTCACGCAGGTGCTCCACCAAATGCCATGAAATGGCTTCGCCTTCGCGATCCGGATCCGTCGCCAGAAGAAGCTGGTCGGCTTTTTTCAGTGCTTTGATAATCGCATCGACGTGTTTTTCGTTGCGTTCAATTAGCTGATACTTCATTTCGAAGTTGGAGTCAGTGTTTACTGCTCCTTCTTTTGGAACCAGATCACGAACGTGCCCGTAAGAGGCGAGCACATCGTAATCTTTGCCAAGATATTTTTTTATAGTTTTACCCTTGGCAGGTGATTCGACAATAATTAAGTTTTTACTCATTTCTTCTTTTATTTTGTGTCTTGCGTTGCGAGTGAGTTATCTGCTGCACATTATTAGTAGCACCGATAAGAGTGGTCTGCGCGTTTTTCTTTTTCCACAGAAACCCGAAATCGGTCGCTGTGTCTTTGATGTCACGAGGGCTTTTAAACCATTTTTACCGGGTATGCCAGTGCGATGTTCAAATTTCTTTTCGCGATAAGCTCCCATTTGGCCATGAAAGCTCCTCCGGCAAGAAGAGCTAAGTTTTTGTTTGTTAAGTAATTCATTGGCTGATTGCGGTGCAGCAGTTGTTAAAAATAAGGCGGTGTAGATAATTTGCCGAATTAGCACTTTTGGTATCTGCCCCCAGCTATTGGAACTATGAGTCCGTCCAACTCAAGTTCAAGTGTCAGATTTGTGGCTGCAACTATATCCAGTCCGGTAGCGTCGACAATTTCGTCCAGCGACAGCGGTTTGAATTCAATCGCGCGCAACAGTTTTTCTGCTGTGGTTTCTGGTTCGGTGCGAGTTTTCGAGGGTTTGGAAGGTTCGCTTGAAGTGTTTTTTTCAGTCGAGCGACTGACTGGCGGATTTTTCTCTATTTTGGAGTTTACCTTGGGCGAATCTCCGGCAAATTCCAGCGATTTCGGTAGTACCGGTGCCAATTGCCGAAGAATGTCTTCACTGGATTCAACCAGGGTTGCACCTGCCCGCAGCAGCGCGTGTGAGCCCCGTGCCTGCGGGTTGTCGATGTTACCGGGAATCGCAAATACTTCTCTGGATTGCTCGGTCGCATGCCCGGCGGTGGTAAGTGTACCGCTTTTCAGGCCCGCTTCTACCACCAGGGTGCCATAGGATAGCCCGCTGATAATCCGGTTTCTTCTCGGAAAATACGCAGGCAGCGGGTTAGTGCCAATTGGGAATTCGGAAATAATAGCACCGGTTTTGGCGATGTCTTGTGCCAAAGTCTGGTGGGTGGCCGGATACACCCTGTCGAGGCCCGTTGCTGTCACAGCGACTGTTAAACCACCGGCATCCAGTGCAGCGCGATGTGCCAGGGCGTCTACTCCCAGTGCCAGACCACTGGTAATGGTGATAGAAAACGAGGCAATTTCTCCTGCCAGGCGACGGGCGTTATTTTGTGCACCATAACCAGGTTTACGGCTGCCTACCACTGCCAGTTGGGGGGTTTGCAGGACGTCGGGATCCCCACGTACATAGAGCACCACGGGCGGATCGGCGATTTCTTTGAGCATCGCCGGGTAGCGCGGGGACTCGAGCGTTAGAATGTGGCGGTCTTCGCCTTCATCGCACCACTTTAAGTCGGCATCGATCAGATCCTGATCAATGTGCTTCATCGCGTCGACTACCTTGCGCGACAGACCAACGTTAATCAACTGGCTATCTGATGCGCTGGCGATCGCATCAATACCGCCGAATCCGACCATCAGTTTTCTGAGCAATCTGGGGCCGAGTCCGCGAGTATGGACCAGCCGTAGCCAGGTGGTCAGGTCAGCCATGGTTGAGAAGCCGGGAGAAAGTCAGGGGCACAGCGTTACTACACTTTAATTTCAGAGCGTCGATGGTAACCGGACGCTTGGAAAAGTAAAGCGTGTTAAGCCGCAGTGGCCAGTGCCTTCGGAAATAAAAAAGGCCGCGAAAATCGCGGCCCTGACGAGATATTTACAGCGGGGAGCTAATCCCCGTCGGTATTACAAATTGCCGGTGCCGACCCGATCATACAAATTGATGGTTCTGTTAGAGGTCATTATCAGGGCATAGCTCACTTTATCGAATGTTCGGAATACCATCACAACACCTGCTTTTTCGCCCTCTATGGTAACGAAATCGTTCTTCTTGCCTGAGATCGTATCTCTCACTATTCGGTCATCACTAACCACGGACAACACATCACCGGGTTGTACACCATCATTGGTACCGAGGTTTAAGACCACTATCTGGTTTTGACCAGCACGGTACAACGCATCGACCAGCGAGATGATTTTTCCGGTCTTTTGGATACCTGCCACGCGCGGCTGGAAATCCAGCGCCGAAGTATTTGGCGCAGTCATCACACGATCGCCAACCAGCGTTTCGCGTTTATTGCTGGTGATTACGAGCTTGCTGGGATCGCCGGCCTTGATCAAGCTGGCTCTGGATACATGCACTGCCTCGTGACCGAGTACTTCATCCGTATCGGGGTCAATCAGAGTGTCACCAGGGCGAAAAATACTGTATCGCGAACCGGTCAGACTACCACGGGCATAGATATGGTTGCCAATGGATGCGATCAGCCGATCATCCTCAGTGCCGACCACATAGGGGGCCGCCTGCATCTCTGCCGCGGATACGACATTGGGCTCAATCAGGAATTCCTTCACCGCTTCCAGTGGAAAATTTGATATGGCTCCGGTTTGCTTGCTGCTGGCGCGAACCAGTTGCAGTCGAGGCTGGCCGTCGACATAAGTCAGCGATATTCGATCTCCGGGGTAGATCAAATGGGGGTTTTCGATTTGCGGGTTAACCTGCCAGATTTCCGGCCACAACCACGGTCGGCTGAGAAAACGCTCTGAGATATCCCATAAGGTATCTCCCTTTACCACGGTGTAGTTGCCCGGGTTATCCTGCCTGATGGATCTGGCTGCAAGGGCGCGCAGTGCACGTTTACGCTGTTGACCGGTGCCCAGTGCCATTAGACCCGGCGTAGCGGTGCCACTGGCTGATGCTGGTTCTACAACCACTGTGTTAACGGCCTGTTGTAAATCCGAAGTTTGAACCTGTTGCCAGTATTCGTTATCTGCCTGGCTGGCATCGGGCTGTTGGGGCGTGGCACATGCCGTTAGAGTAATGATGGCAATCGCGCCAGCCAAAGCTCTAGCGATACGCGCTGGAAACTTGCTGCGAACGGGACTGATTTTCTGGTTCAGCGGGGCATGGAATGTCATAGTGGTCCGAGGTGCTGTACTGGTGTTTGAGCGGCTCAACTGCGCGATAAAGTGCCGAAAAGCCGGGTGTAATCCCTGAAAATAGATCACACGCGCCGGAATATGGACGTTTAGGAACCAAAAACAGTGCCAAAGCAGAACGAACCGCTGCCTCAATTCAGTATTTTGGCTACAAGATAGCCCGTCGGGCGGTATTGATTGAAGTTAAGCGTTGATATCCGCGTCTGAGTGCTTAAACTTGTCTGATTATGGTTTTAGATTGAATCAAGTAGATAATGGCAACGCTGGATATACTGGTATACCCCGACAACCGACTGCGCAAAGTGGCTAAGTCAGTGGAGTTGGTTGATGACAAAGTGCGCGATATCGTCAATGACATGTTTGAGACGATGTATGAAGCACCGGGTATTGGCCTGGCTGCAACTCAGGTCAATATTCATCAGCGAATAGTGGTGATCGATGTCTCAGAGGATAAAAGTGAACCACTCACACTGGTTAACCCGGAAATCGTGAATTCCGAAGGCCTGGCCGAAAACGAGGAAGGCTGTCTGTCATTGCCGGGGGTTTTTGAAATGATCAAACGCCCGGAAAAAATCACCTTTAAAGCACTCAACCGTGATGGTGAACCTTATGAAATGGCAGCCGACGGTTTACTGGCGGTATGTGTGCAACATGAGATTGATCATTTAGACGGTAAAATGTTCGTTGATTATTTGTCCGGTTTGAAGCGACGAAGAATCACCAAGAAAATGATTAAGCACGAGAAAGACAAGTAGCGCTTAAACGCCGTTGCGGTAAGTTTCACTTTTTGGGCTGTTGCCTTAAGCGGCGAGGCTCTGGCCGAACCTCATCATATCTATGGATAACAAACCCTTGCGCATAATTTATGCGGGTACGCCGGACTTCGCGGTGCCTGCGCTGGATAAAGTTATCGAGCTGGGTCATCAGCTTGTGGCGGTTTATACACAGCCCGACAGGCGTGCCGGACGCGGACGCAAGGTTGCGTTTAGCCCGGTCAAAGCACGCGCACTGGAAGGCGAAATACCGGTCCTGCAACCTGAATCTTTGAAAACAATGGCTGCGCAGCAAGAGCTGATTGCGTTGCAAGCCGATGTGATGATTGTTGCTGCGTACGGATTAATTTTGCCAGCGGCTATATTGCAGGCGCCGCGGTATGGCTGCCTGAATATTCATGCATCTCTTTTGCCCAGGTGGCGGGGTGCTGCACCAATCCAGAGAGCCATCGCTGCCGGTGACACCAAAAGCGGCGTAACTATTATGCAAATGGATATTGGTCTTGATACGGGTGACATGCTGTTGTGCAGGGAATGTCCGATAGATGAAAATACCACCGGACAACAATTGCACGATACTCTGGCTAATTTGGGCGCTCTGGCACTTGCTGACACATTACCTTTGATGAGTGCGGACCAGTTAGCGCCGGTGAAGCAGGACGATAATCAGGTCACCTACGCCGACAAGCTGGATAAGCAAGAGGCCATCATTGACTGGCATGATAAAGCCATCAACATACACCGTAGAATCTGTGCGTTTAATGCGTGGCCTGTAGCACAAACTGTTTTACAGGGCGATACTTTGCGGGTATGGGAGTCCACGCTGATTGGCGCAGTTGACCACTCTTTTGCACCAGGTTGCATAGTGAGCTTAAGCGATGGACTTGATATCGCCACAGGCGAGGGTGTTGTGCGTTTGCAGCGGGTACAGGCACCAGGCAAGAAGCCAGTGGCAGTTAAGGATTTTCTTAACAGTCGTGATCTGCCGATCGGACTTAAACTTGGTTGAAGCAACTTCAAACACCCGACTGACTGCTGTGCGAATATTAACGTCGGTGGTAAAGGACGGGAAATCCCTCAGTGATCTGCTGCGTAAAGCTCAAGAGACACTGGATGCCCGAGATGCAGGCCTGCTACAGGAACTAACCTTCGGTGTGTGTCGCTGGTCCTTTCGACTAGAGGCACTATTGATCACGCTGCAAAAAAAACCGCTGCGCAATAAAGACACTGATGTAAAAATATTATTATGGCTGGCGCTCTATGAAATCCTGTATATGCGCACCCCTGACTATGCGGTGGTTGATTCATACGCAGGCCTCACCGGTAAAATTCGCAAGCGCTGGGCCAGGGGGTTTTTAAATGCCACGTTGCGCGAATTTCTAAGGCAACAGGATAAACTGGTGGCAGCAATCGATGCAGATGATGCGTCTCGCCACAGTTTGCCAGACTGGATTCTGCAATCTATCAAAAACGACTGGCCCGAGCAGGCCGAGCAAGTTTTTACCGCTTCCAATAAGCGTGCTCCGCTGGTTTTGAGAGTCAATGAATTGCAGGTTGAATGTGCTGCATATCAATTACAATTGCAGGCGCAATCGATCAGTGCTCACCCTGGAAACCTTGGCGACGCATCGCTGAAATTAGAGTCTGGCAACAGGGTGACGCAACTACCGGGGTTTGACGAAGGGCATTTTTCAGTTCAGGACAGCGCCGCGCAGCTCGCAGCAATGCTGGTCAATCCGCGCTCTGGAGAAAACATACTCGATGCCTGTGCAGCCCCCGGGGGTAAAACTGCCCATCTGCTTGAGCTACAACCTGAGATCACCCTGACAGCAATCGACAACGACGAAAAACGCCTGTCGCGCGTCACTGAGAATCTGGCTCGGTTGAAGTTAGATGCCGCTTGTATCTGCGCTGATGCAGCCGACCTTAAGGTGTGGTGGGATCGCAAACCATTCGACGCTATTCTGCTGGATGCCCCTTGCTCTGCTATGGGTGTAATACGGCGTCATCCGGATATTCGATTGCTGCGAAGGGAGTCCGATATCAGCGCTCTGGCGATCCAGCAATTTGCGCTGCTGGCAGCACTTTGGCCGACACTGAAGCCCGGCGGACGGCTGGTTTATGCCACCTGTTCAGTCTTAAAACAGGAAAATGAGCAGATAATCGATAAATTTCAGCAAGTGACAGCAGATGCAACGGAGCGCCTGATCGAGGCTGAATGGGGTGTTGAGTGTCGGCACGGCCGTCAGATTTTGCCGGGACAGTATGATTCTGATGGATTCTACTATGCGATACTTGTTAAGAATTACGCCTGAATCTTTGCGATAAACCCATGGCATCTTCGTCATCAAAACGACGCCACCCTGCCACAGTGCCGATGGTAAAACCTGCTGCGCTGGTGAGTCTGCTTGCATTTTTGCTAGTCACCACGCTGGCGCACGGGGCATCGATCAGGTTTGAAAGTGCCGGCACTTATTTGAAAGACGGCACTTACTTTCTTGATTCGTTTGCCCGAGTGGAGCTTGGCTCGGATATGCAACGGGCCTTGTCAAATGGAGTAAGTCTGCACTTCATGGTGGAGGTAGGTGTGCACCGGACACGCAAATGGTGGATAGATACGCCAGTGCTGGAGCGTCGCCTGCGCTACAAGCTTTATTACTATGATCTAACCCGTCACTATCGAGTCGAGGATTCGCAAACCGGTGAAAGTAACAATTTTCGAAGTCTGGCGGCCGCTCTGCGGCGACTCGGCAGCTTGACTCGGTTCGCTTTGATACCGGCTGACCAGCTGGCGAACAGTCGTCGCTATACGGCCAGCATCAAGCTTGAGCTGGATAGTACTCGTCTGCCAGGTCCGCTGCAGGCACATGCACTGGTATCGGATGACTGGCAACTGGAAAGCGAGGTATTCAGATGGTTTCTGAATTAATTCGAAAGCTTGCCAACAGCCTGTTGCTGATGGGGGCGTTGTTTGCATTTTTAATTGCGGCGCTGTATTTCGTTGCAAATACTGGTGAACATCTGGATAGCTTTGGTCGATCCTATCAGTGGTGGATGTTTGGAACCGCGATTGCACTGACCATTATTGGTGTATTGATTATTGCCAGTGTGTGGCGGCTGTTTCTTGATCTACGCAATAATGTTTCCGGGTCAAGGCTGAGCCTGAAGCTGGTGGTAATTTTGGTTGTAATGGCATTACTGCCAATGACGCTGGTTTATTCTTTCTCTGTAAAATTTCTTCGGTCAAATATTGATAGCTGGTTTGATGTTGAGGTTGAACGCGCACTTGATGATGCGTTGGGATTAAGCCGCGACTCATTAGCGGTCTATATGCGCACCAGACAAAAAACTACCGTTGATATTGCAGAGCGACTTAGTGATATTCCTTCGGAACTGGCGGTGGTAGTGCTTAATGATATAGGGATTGATTCCGAAGCATCTGAGCTCACATTGATTGGTGCGAACAACCGGATTATTGCGACCACAGCGTTTATTGACACTGTCAGCGTATTTCCACAGCGACCAGCCGACGATATAATTTCACGTGCCAGAAACGGCAGTGAGTACCTGAGTATCGACCCTGGTCAGGATGGTGATCTGCAGGTTAGATCTGTTGTGCCCGTATTTTCCAGTGACCCGATAAGAGGAATATCGGTACTCTATGCAACCTATCCGGTATCGCGAAATTCATCTAAGCTGGCGGCAAACGTACAGGAAAGTTTTCGTAATTATCGGCAGTTGGCTTATCTGCGAACACCACTGAAACAAAGCTCTATAGCGACGTTAACGCTGGCCGTATTCCTGAGTCTGATGATGGCGGTCTGGGTAGCTTTTTATGCTGCCCGACGATTAATGGTGCCTGTGCATGATCTAGTAGAAGGCACAAGACTGGTTGCCACAGGCGATTACACCACGCGGTTGGTGAGTAGTGGCCGTGATGAGTTAGGCTATTTGGTGAATTCGTTTAACGACATGACAGATAAAATTGAAGCGGCACGTGCCAGTGCTGCAAGTAGTCAATTGCAGGCAGAAAACCAGCGGGCCTATCTGGAGTTAGTATTAAGCCGAATTTCAACCGGTGTGGTTACCCTTGATGAAAATAATCGCGTGGTGACTTGTAATTCCAGCGCCGAAAATATACTGCGTACCAGTGTGGAAGAATTACAAATGAGGGACGGCGATAAACTGGATGGTAACCCCTTTGTGCATCAGTTCTTTGAAGGCGTTGCTCCCATGTTGCAAGGCGGGCCTCCAGACTGGAGCCTTGAGCTTGAGTTGGTTTCAGAGCAGGGTCGAAAGCCAGTGATGTGTCGTGGTGCAACCATGCAAGCAACTGGTGAAGATCATGCGGGTCATGTGGTGGTGTTTGATGATATCAGTGATGTCGTTGAGGCTCAGCGCAATGCGGCATGGAGCGAGGTGGCACGGCGTTTGGCGCATGAAATAAAGAACCCGCTTACTCCTATTCAATTGTCAGCGGAAAGACTACAACACAAGTATGCAGCCAAATTACATGGCGATGATGCAAGTACACTGAAAAAGTTGACAAACACCATCGTGCAGCAAGTGGAATCAATGAAATCAATGGTTAAAGCGTTTGCAGATTACGCAACCACACCTCAGGTTGATTTTACACAGACCAAACTCAATGATCTGATTTCAGAAACCAGCTGGCTGTATCGGGACGGGGATGATCGCGATGCGATCGCGTTAGAGCTTGATCAAACATTGCCCGAGATCTCCGGCGATCCGACTCGTATTCGGCAAGTTTTGCACAATGTGATTAAAAACGCCTTTGAGTCAGCTGATGGAAAGCATGATCGTAAATTATTGATCAGTACATCGGTTAAAGATGCGGGCAACAACTCATTTGTTGAACTGGTGTTCGAGGACAATGGCCCCGGGTTTCCCGCCGGTTTGCTGGATCGACTATTTGAACCCTATGTCACGACCAAGAAAAAAGGAACTGGATTGGGACTGGCTATTGTTAAAAAGATTGTGGAAGAGCATGGCGGTACGGTCCGCGCCGGAAACGGCGACAGCGAAACCGAATACAGCGGCGGCAGAATATCTATGTTATTTCCTATTGCGATACATCATGGTGCCACGCAAAGTGCCGCTGACGACACAATCAACAAACCGCTACCTACTATTGAAAATCGCCAGGACATTCACGGAGATGCTGCATGAGTCAGTCACTTATACTGGTTGTCGATGATGAGCCCGATATCCGGGATTTAGTCAAAGAAATTCTGGAAGATGAGGGTTATGCAGTCGTTGTTGCCGAGGATGTCAAAACCGCACGAGAATCGGTGGCAGAACAACTTCCCGATCTTGTTTTACTGGATATCTGGATGCCCGATCAGGATGGTGTCAGCTTGCTTAAAGAGTGGCGTGATGCCGGGCAATTGAAATTTCCTGTCGTGATGATATCTGGCCATGGCACGGTGGAGACTGCAGTAGAGGCGACTCGGTTGGGTGCTGTCGACTTTATTGAAAAACCACTATCACTGGCAAGGTTATTACTCACCGTTGAAAAAGCCCTGAGCAGTTTTCCTGTTGACAACGGTATCGGGGCAGCCGCCAGGACGAAGCCTTTAACACCCATAATTGGCAGTAGTGACTATAGCCGTGAGTTGATTGCAACTATAGAAAAAACGGCGTCAAAAAGTGACGGCGGGATAGTGATCGAGGGTGAACGCGCTACGGGTAAAAAATTAATTGCACGCCATATTCACCAGGCCAGTTCACGGTCGTCACATCCGTTTGTGTCGCTTCGTTGTGACAGCCTCTCCGATGCGAACTCTGCACGTGAGCTGCTTGGCAATAACAATAGTGCCGGATATTTTGAATCTGCGGGTGCGGGCACGCTATGTCTGATTGATCTTGAAGAATTGCCGGCGAGCGCGCAGACACTCTTGTTTGAAGCATTGGATCGGGGTTCAGCAATTCGATCTGATGGCGCGATGGTACCGTTTAAAGCCAGAATTATTGCTTGCACAACTTCCGATATGCAGATGGCCCTGTCACAGGGGGAATTCAATGAAGTACTCTACTACCGTCTGGCAGAACTTTCGATAAAAACGCAGCCTCTGCGGGACCATCCCGAAGATGTACCTGCTTTATTATCGTTCTATGTTGATCAACTGGTCGAAGAGGAAGGCCTGCCTTATCGTCATTTTAGTGTGGCGGCTCAAAACAGACTACGCAATATGGAATGGCCGGGAAATATCCTGGAGCTGATTAATTTTGTACAGCGACTGCTTATTGTTGGCAGTGCGGTAGAGATCGAGCCCTCGGAAGTAGAATTGCTGGAAGGTTCGGATCGAGCCAGAAATGATCAGGTCCCCGGAGACACCATGCGATTACCATTGGATATGCCATTGCGTGAAGCGCGCACAGAGTTTGAACGGCTTTATTTGCAACGTCAGCTCGACAGTGTGGATGGCAATATAGTTGAGCTGGCCAGAGTGGTTGGTATGGAGCGTACGCATTTGTATCGGAAATTACGTAGTGTGGGTATTCAGGCGGGCCGCAAACGTGGTTAGTCCGTTCGTCGTTACCATTGACTGGCGCCTGGCAGTGGGCGTGTGTTGGCAGTCCGCTTTTTATTGCTACAGGAAGAACTGTTGAAAATTATTGTGTTGGGTGCGGGGCAGGTGGGTTCAACGGTTGCACAAAACCTGGCCAGTGAAAACAACGATGTGACTGTTGTTGATTTGAATATGAATACTTTGCAGGAACTGCAAAACCGTCTTGATTTGAGTACGGTTTATGGGCATGCCGCCTATCCGGAAGTGTTGCGACAGGCTGGTGCTGAAGACGCAGATATGATTATCGCGGCAACTAACAGCGATGAGACAAATATGATCGCTTGTCAGATAGCCTACACGCTGTTCCAAACGACCAGCCGTATAGCGCGTGTACGTTCTCAGGGTTACCTGGTTGAGAAAGATGCGTTGTTTAAGAAAAAGCATATCCCGATTGATGTATTAATCAGCCCGGAACGTTTGGTCACGGATCATATTGAACGCATCATTGAACACCCTGGTGCTTTGCAAGTGGTCGATTTTGCCGATGGCCGGGTGCGGCTTGTTGGTGTGTTTGCGGAAGAAGCTGCACCAATGACAGGGCACGGACCTGATCACTTACAAACATTGCTTCCTGAAATCGAAGCGTGCTTCGCAACGGTCTATCGGGATAACGATCCCATTGTACTGAGTGAACTGGACACTATTCAGAAAGGTGATATCGTTTTTTATATAGCAGCGGCTCAACATACGGTCACCATCATGGAGCAATTTCACGCACCGGAAAAGCGCTCTAAACATGTCATGATTGCCGGTGGTGGAAATATCGGCATGGCTTTGGCTCAGCGGCTGGAGTCACGTTATAGCGTCAAAGTGATTGAAAAAAATCGCCAGCGTGCAGAAGTACTTGCTGAAACTTTGAATAGCTCGACAGTGCTATGTGGTGATGTTGCAGATCAGGAATTATTACTGGAAGAAAACATCAGTTCGATGGGACTTTTTTGTGCACTAACAAATGACGATGAAGCGAATATTCTGTCTGCAATGGTGGCGCGTAAAATGGGTGCCCGTAAGGTTATGTCACTGATTAACCGTCCCGCTTATGTCGATTTGGTCGAACGCGGATTTATTGATGTGGCGATTTCACCGCACAATGTCACCATTGGGGCACTGCTTCGCCATGTAAGGCGCGGGGATGTGGTTGCTGTGCATTCATTGAGACGGGGCTTGGCAGAAGCGCTGGAAGCAATAGCCCATGGCGATGAATCAACGTCAGAGGTGGTTGGAAAATCGATATCTGATCTGGCACTGGACGATCAAACTATAATTGGTGCGATTGTTCGCAATGGCGAGGTGTTGATTGCTCGAGATGATCTGGTTATCGAGGCAGAGGATCATGTCATTATTCTGGTATTGGATAAAAAACGTATTAATGAGGTAGAAAATCTGTTCCAGGTGGGAGTCACTTACTAGGTGGCTGTCCGAAAATGAATGATCTACTGCAGAAGCGATATTTTGGCCAGCTCTTTGGATCAATTTCGTATTACGAAGAACAACTATTTTCCTCAATTGATCAAAATCTCTTTCCCTCGCTATGATTTCCATTATCGGTCAACCAGCTGATGTACCGGAACAAAAAAACTGCACACATGAGTCGATTGATCAAAGTGTCTGATTTCTCTATAAACGAATCTCTCCCGGGAATCGCTTTGTTGCATACTAAAAACAGGGATGTCAGCTGATGCAGTTCCTGGTGGTTGTGCGCGTGCTGGGATTATTGGTGGCTATTTTCAGCACAACCATGTTAATCCCCGGCCTGGTATCACTCGCGTATGGGGATGGATCACACTGGTCCTTTTTCATTGGCTTTGTGGTCACACTATTGTTAGGTGCTTTGGCCTACCTGCCGCTGCGCGATTATAATCGGCCACTAAAACTTCGCGATGGTTTTGTCATCGTGGTGATGTTCTGGACAGTATTGGGGTTGTTTGGTGCTATCCCGCTATACATAGATGAAAAGCTGAATCTGACCATCGCGCAAAGTGTTTTTGAGTCGTTATCCGGATTTACGACAACGGGTGCAACCGTCATTGTTGGTCTGGATGCTCTACCACAGGGGATTTTACTTTATAGGCAGCTGGTTCAATGGCTGGGGGGTATGGGTATTATTGTTCTGGCAGTGGCCATATTACCGTTGCTTGGTATTGGCGGGGGGATGCAGTTGTTTCGTGCTGAAACACCCGGCCCGCAAAAGGAAAAAATGACCCCGCGTGTTGCCGATACAGCCAAGCGCCTGTGGTACATCTATCTGGGATTAACCGTTGCTTGTGGTCTGGCTTACTGGGCTGCCGGTATGCCTTTATTTGATGCGATCGGACATAGTTTTTCAACGGTAGCCATTGGCGGGTTTTCGACCCACGATGCCAGTATCGGTTACTACCAAAGTACCGCAATAGAGATGATCGCAGTGGTGTTTATGTTGATCTCTGGAATCAACTTCGCGCTTCACTATCTGGCTTTTCGGTCGAAATCCCTCCGCAGTTACGGTGAAGATTCAGAGTTTAAGTGTTATGTCTCGCTGCTGATATTACTTAGTATCATCACTGTAGGTTATCTGTACTTAACACAGACAGTCGGCTTCAATAAATCGTTTTTTGACGGTATTTTTCAGGTGGTCTCCATTGCCACAACCACCGGCTTCACCACCGCCGAGTATTTTAACTGGCCTGGCTTTTTACCGGTGTTGTTGTTGTTTGCAAGTTTTGTTGGAGGCTGTGCCGGTTCCACCGGTGGTGGCATGAAAGTCATTCGGGTGTTGTTATTGTTAAAACAGGGTCTGCGGGAACTGGCCAGAATGGTACACCCACATGCAGTGTTGCCTGTTAAGGTAGGTCAAAAAACCATACCGCCCAGGGTGATTGATGCCGTATGGGGTTTTTTCGCTACCTATGTACTAGTATTAGCACTGATGTTGCTGGCTTTAATGGCAACCGGTCTTGATCAGGAAACCGCTTTCTCTGCTGTAGTGGCCTGTTTAAATAATCTGGGACCGGGGCTTGGCGAAGTTGGCGCAAACTACAGTTCACTAAATGGGGTTCAGCTAAGCATTTTATGTGTCGCAATGCTGCTGGGGCGTCTCGAGCTATTTACCCTTCTGGTATTGCTAACTCCCGGGTTTTGGCGAAAATAAAGTATGGATAATTCAGACCAGTCACAACGCGAAAAATGGGATCGCATCTATCGCGGTTCGTCTGTTGACTTTCCTCGACCCAGCAAAGTGCTTGACGACTATGGCTATTTGTTACCGACATCAGGCAATGCGCTTGATATAGCCTGTGGTCTTGGGGGTAATGCCTTGTTACTCGCCGCAGTGGGTCTAAACACCACTGCAATAGATATTTCTGAAGTTGCAATAGACAAGCTTCTGGGCTATGCAGAGCGAGCAAACCTTGATGTGCATGGTGTGGTAGCGTCTGCCAGTGATTACTATTTTGCTTCGGTCGAATCTTATCAGGGTAACTTTGATGTGATTACTGTGGCCAATTATCTTGATAGAAACCTGTTCGGCGCTATTGCTGATTTGCTGGCACCGGGCGGATTGTTGTTTTACCAGACCTTTGTGCGGGATAAGTCTGACCTTGATTCCGGCCCGCAAAATCCGCAGTACCTACTGAATACCAACGAGCTATTGTCGCTGACAGCGCCACTGGTTTGCCGGGTATTTCTTGATTTAGGCAGTGTCGGGGAGACTGATTCCGGTTTACGAAACCAGTCGTGCATTGTTGTTCAAAAGGTGTAGTTGTTTATGTCTAAAATTGACACCTTCAAAGCGATGCTTGAAAAAGGCCAGGATAACGCTTTACTTCGCTACTCACTTGGCAGTGCATATTTTGCAGAGCAGCAATTTCAACTGGCGGCAGTGCACCTGGACGCTGCGGTTCAGCAGGATGAAGGCTTTAGTGCGGCCTGGAAACTACTGGGTAGAAGCTATTCTGAAGACGGCGATTATCCGAGAGCGATTGCCGCTCTTGAGCGCGGCATCGAGGTTGCGCTGGAGAAGGGCGATAAACAGGCAGAGAAAGAAATGACAGTTTTTCTGCGGCGTGCAAAGAAGAACGCCTGATTTTACTAATGTTACCTGGTCAGTTGTTTGGAAATGCCACCAAATGATCAATACGCAGCCGCACCCCAATCTTTTCTCCCAGTTTGTGGTCATGATGGCTTGGAGCCAAACACATCACATTGGTGCCACCCGGCATTCGTAAAGTGTAAAGGTGGTCTGCACCGCGAAAACTTTTCTTCAGGACTGTACCGCGATACGTGCTGTAGTCGTCGTGGAGAATATCGTCCGGACGCACCAGCAGATCAACTTCTACACCGCCGGGCAGATCTGTGGCTAACTCGCCTTTGACATCGCCCAGTTCCGTTTGAACGGTATTATCGTCGATGATCTTTCCACAAATAAAAACACCTTCTCCAACAAAATCTGCAACGAAGCGATCGATGGGTGTGTGATACAGATTATAGGCTGAATCCCATTGGGCCAGGCGGCCGTCGTTAAGCACACCGATGATATCGGCAATCGCGAATGCTTCGTTTTGATCATGTGTCACCATTAATGCGGTGACATTGTCTTCCTTTAAAATATCGCGGACCTCCTGGACCAGCTGCACCCGAAGTTCCGTGTCCTGGCTGCTGAATGGCTCGTCCAGCAGTATCAAATCCGGGCGCGGTGCCATCGCTCGCATCAAGGCGACTCTTTGCTGCTGTCCGCCCGAGAGTTCATGAGGATACTGCCCTTTCAATGAACGCATGTTCACAATGCTGAGCAATTCGTCGATGCGCTTGTTTTTATCGCGCCGATTGAGTCTCCGGAGCCCGAATGCAATATTATCGGCCACGCTTAAATGCGGAAATAAGGCCAGATCCTGAAACATCATACCGATGTGGCGGTTTTCCGCAGCCACCGCGTGAGAGCAGTCGTCGACGGTTTCGCCACGCATTGTGATACGACCCTGGCAAATGGGCTGAAACCCGGCTATTGCGCGCAGCAGCGTCGTTTTGCCAGAGCCGCTTGGACCCAGTAGACAACCGATCTGACCGTTTTCAAGCGTGAAGCTGACATCGTGGACAATGGGTGTCCGTTCAATATTGATGCTGACCTGATTGAGTTCAAATTGATTCAAGGATATGTCCGTCTGGCTGGTTTCAAGCGGTTTGTATTCTTGTTGTTTGGGAATGTGCTTAAACTCGCGGAACGGTATTGTAACTATAAAATCAAGGAAGAATCAGCTTTGCGTGTCTAATGTCGACAACTGTCAGATAAAACTGAAAATCACGTCTGGTCATTGCCACTATCGCTGCTACCGCCAGGCAGAGTGCATGCTGAACCAGCCAGTGAGGCGGCTTCCAGATTGGTACTAGAAGCGCTGATCGGGTGGTATCGCTAATATTAAGTTTATGGTTCAATACCTCGTCCCGCTGTGTTGCAGCGAAAACCGGATTTACCTGAGCTCGGCGGTGATAAACATGCCCTGTAGCGCTGGACAAATCGGTTTTCTGTCAACTCCGGGTGCACAAACACTCACTGGTGGCTATCTTTATCTTCAGGGTTGGGTGGGTCGGACAATTATATTCAACTGATGACAGACCTGCAGGTTTGCACTACAAGTTTCCAGGAACAACTTTATGTCAATGTCAGATAGAGATGGTGTGATTTGGCTCGATGGAGAATTAGTCCCGTGGCGAGAAGCCAAGGTCCACGTGCTGACGCATACCCTGCACTATGGCATGGGTGTGTTTGAGGGCGTTCGCGCCTATGAAACAGAACGAGGGCCAGCGATCTTCAAGCTGCAGGAACACACGCGTCGATTGTTTAACTCGGCCAAGATCCTGCGTATGAATATTCCCTGGGACCACGACACTTTGTGTGATGTTCAAAAAACGGTGGTCAGCGAAAATGGTCTGGACTCTGCTTACCTGCGGCCGATGTGTTTCTATGGCAGCGAAGGAATGGGTCTGCGAGCGGATAACTTATCTGTTCATTGTATGGTCGCAGCCTGGGAGTGGGGTGCCTATTTGGGCAAAGAAAACATGGAACGCGGTATTCGCATCAAGACCTCGTCGTTCACTCGTCATCATGTGAATATTTCCATGTGCAAGGCCAAAGCCAACGGTCAGTATATGAATTCTATGCTGGCTTTGCAGGAAGCACTTCAGGATGGTTATGACGAAGCGCTGTTGCTTGATACGGAAGGTTATGTGGCAGAAGGCTCTGGTGAGAATTTTTTTATTGTTCGTGATGGTAAAATCTATACACCCGATCTTACCTCGGCGCTGGATGGTATTACCCGGCAGACGGTGCTTTCTCTGGCCGAAGAAATTGACGTGCCTATTATAGAAAAGCGAATTACCCGTGATGAGGTTTATATTTCCGACGAAGCGTTTTTTAGTGGCACCGCCGCTGAGATAACCCCGATTAGAGAAGTTGATAACCGTGATGTGGGTGACGGGAAGCGCGGACCAATTACAGAAAAACTACAGTCAATGTTTTTTGATGCGGTGCAGGGCAAGTCACCTGAACATGAAAAATGGCTGACCTACTTAAAGTAAAAATAGCGAGTGTAAATTCAGATGAACGATAATACTAACGCAAAGTCACCGGATAAAAACCAGGTGATCAAAGTCGGCAGAAACGAGTTGCCTGTCTATTGTCCCACTGAAGCAATGGGGCTATGGAATTCCCATCCGCGTGTATTTATCCCATTGGAGGAGAGCCCGGAGGCGAGCTGTCCATATTGCGGTAACCGATTTGAACTGAGTGATGATTAACGCATCGACTGAGCGTAAAATCGGTGGTCATAAAAAAGGCCGGATCACTGAGTGATCCGGCCTTTTTTGCGTTTGTGAAGGGTAAGCTTACAGGCAACCCGTTTTGAAATTCGTAACCGCGTTATTGTGGTGCCAATGATCGATTGATCGCGGTGATGTGCTTTTCTGCCAGAATGCCTGCAGCCAGTCTGAGTTGCAGACTCTGCACAACGTATTGATGCCTTGCTGCTGCATGGTCAGCTCTTGCGTTAAACGTTTCCTGTAGAGAGACTAATACTTCCACTGCTGTTCTGGTGCCGGCATCGAAACCTGCCTGTGTGGCTTCTTTTGCAACCTCTGTGGATGATAATGCCTGGCTCAGTGCATTGGCTTGACTGACGTCGGCGATCACACTCAGATAAGCATCCCGGGTTTCCTGCTCAACGGCGCGTCGAACTGTTTCCCGATTGAATGCCGCTTGTCTTGCGCGCGCCCTGGCCTGTCGCAGGGAAGCGCTTACGCGGCCACCAGTATACAAGGGATAGTTAAGCTGCAGCCTGAGCTGACCGGACTCAACATCGCGCCCGGTGACGGATTCAGTAGTGGAGTTGGTATAAGCGCCATTGAGTGCCACGATGGGTTTTCGTCCGGCGTGTTCGATTTTAATATCCTTTTCCGCCAGCGCCTGTTCGAAATCGGCAATTCTTAAGCGAGGGCTGTTTTGCTCAGCTATGGCGATCCATTCCTGTATTGAAGTCGGGTTTGGATGGGTCAGTTCTGCGTCGGCTTTCAATTCGCTCAATTCTGGAACATCTTGATTGATAATCACTCGCAGGGCATCTTTGGCTAATGCCAGCTGATTTTCGGCAACAACTTCCCGGGCCACTGCCAGGTCGAGTTGTGCCTGTGCTTCTTTGACATCAGTCACCGCAGTCAGGCCAACTTCGAAGCGGCGCTCTGCCTGTTCGGTTTGCCGTGCAATTGCTTCGCGTGATGAACTTGCGGCTCGAAAGGCCTCTTGTGCGGTAAGAATATTAAAATAGGCCTGGGCGGTACGAAACATCAGATTTTGCTGAGCTTCAAGCAGCGTTGCTTCGGCCTGTGACACCGTCAGCTTCGCTTTCTTGGCCGTCTGCCATGCAGCAGAGTTGTAGAGATTCTGCGTAATTGAAGCACCGTAGGAATCACTGTCGAAAATGCCGGTGCCGTCATTATTTGTCTCATTGATAGCTGCATCTGCAATAAGCGCTACACTAGGACGTAATGCGGATCGTGCCAGCGGCAGGGCTTCAATTGCTGCATCGAATTGCGCTTGTGTTGCCTGAATCACCGAGTCGCTTGCCACTGCTATTTGGTAGATCTCTGACAAATCGGCAGCATTGGATGCAGATGTTGTCAGCAATGGCACAGTCAGGGTCAATGTGAGGGTTAGCGTCTCGCGCAGTTTCATAGGGGTAGATTCTCTATACCGACGTTGGATCTCACCATGCCGAGAGTTTTTATAGCTCGTGGCAGAGGTCGTTTAATTATTTAATATAAAGAATGTAGAACGTATTTGGAGTTTTTGGGATGACTATTTGGTGTGGTAGCAACCGTTTTGTATTGTTGTGGACTGTTACCGCGGGCTAACTGGCCGGCGGGGCAGGCGAATTTGGAGCCTGACTCTATTCTTAACAATTGTTCTGCGCGACGCGGGCCTGCGCTGACGATCAGGCCTGCTGAAATTGGCGGATCAGAATACGAAAGTGTCGTCGTTATTCGCTACTGCTGATTTTATTAACGCTGGAATATGTGTGTCGAAAATACTCTGTTCCAGCCAGTCCGCTTCGCCTATTCGTCGAATAACAAAAGTTTCCATGATGGGTGCTGATTCGCTACCGATGGTGACAATCAATCTACCCATGTTTGTGAGACGGGTTTTTAACCGGTCGGGTACATGTTCAAGCGATCCGTTGACGATGATCGCATCGTAGGTGGTTTTATCAGGAAGATCACCGATGAGATCGCCGGTAATGAATTTGATATTATCGATGCCGCAATTGCCGGCGCTCTCCTGAGCCGTTGAGTTCATTTCTTCAGAAGTATCGATAGATTCTACGTGCTTGCACATCTTCGCGGCGCAGGCGGCTATATAACCGCTGCCACTACCGATGATCAGAGCGCGATCATCGTTCTCCAGAACTGCCGCCTGCAGCAGTCGTGCTTCTATATTGGGATTCAGAGATACGCGGTTGTTGTTCAGTGGGATTCTGGTATCCGAATACGCCAATCCGTCATGTTCTGAAGGCAGGAAGTGCTCACGCGGTACGGCTGCCAGTGCGTCCAGTACACGTTGATCCAGCACATCCCAGGGGCGGATTTGCTGTTCTATCATATTGGTTCTGGCTTGTTCGAAATTCACTCGAATCGCTCCGAAACTGTTTCTGACTATGGTCAGATAGTGTCAATGTTTATGGTTTAAATGATAACGTGATTAGCAGCAAATCTGATTATTCAATGCTGCTAATTTCGTGCCCTGTCCGGAGCAACGTTAATGTAATTCACTGGTCAATTGGCTGGCGCATGGGTAATGGCGGCTCCTGGTGGTTGTCCGAGAGCCGGAATCAACTCCGGGCGCGGCACCATGCCCGCTATTTTGATTGATCGTGTCAGAGGGAAGAGCACCTAATCGACTGGATTGACAATAAATCCGGCTGAAAATTTCATGCCCTCGTGATGATCGTGAGTCCAGTATAACCGAGCTGGTGATTATAGCGTAGCCTGGCAGACGGACTTTAGTCGCTTTTGGCGTTTACCGGCTTACGATTTCCAGAGCGGCGATTGGAGGGCTTGCCAGAACGTCTGTTATTGCTGCGGCCGCCGCCTTTTTTGGGTGGTTTGTTGCGCGCAATTTTAGCCGGTGGGGCAGGCACAGGAAGTAAGTCATCGGTCACCTGACTTGCAGGAATCTCCTGGCCAAGTAGCTCTTCGATTTCAGGTAGTGAGAAAACAAATTCTTCACAGGCAAAAGAAATTGCCTCACCGGAGGCACCCGCGCGAGCGGTTCGACCTATGCGGTGAACATAGTCTTCTGCGTTCTGTGGCAAGTCGAAGTTGAACACATGAGTTACCCCGTCAATGTGCAGTCCCCGAGCTGCCACATCGGTGGCGATCAGGGTATTCAACGTGCCACCAGCCAGATCTTTTATGAGTCGCTGACGTTTGTTCTGGCGAACATCGCCGGACAAGACTTCAGCGTTGACATCATTGCCCAGAAGGCTTGCGTGAACTCTTTCGGCAACTCGTTTTGTATTGACGAAAACAATACTCCGCTGGGGCTGTAGCTTTTGCATTAGTCCAATTAATAGCGGGATTTTTTCATCGGATGCCGGGTGATAAACGCTTTGCGTTACTTTCTCTGCCGCGATCTGATCTGATTTGGTTTTCAAATCAATCGGGTTATTCATGTGTTCGTAGGCAAGTTCCATTACCCGATGCGACAGCGTTGCCGAGAACAACAGGTTCAGTCGATTTTCAGGTGGTGGCATACGACGCAGTAAAAACCTTATATCAGTGATAAAACCCAAGTCAAACATGCGATCCGCCTCATCCAGGACCACAACTTGTGATCTTTTTAAGGAGAACACTCGCTGCTTTAAATAATCGATGATACGACCGGGCGTTCCGATAAGAATATCGGCACCTGCCTGAATAGTGCGGCGTTGTTTTTCATAATCTGTGCCGCCGTAGGCCAGCGCAATTTTGAAATCAGTGTTCGCGCCCAGTTGTTCGGCATCCTTGTGGATTTGTATCGCTAGTTCTCTGGTTGGAGCCAGTATAAGGGCTCGCAACTCGGTTGGAGCGCGATCTTCCGGGTCGGGGTTATTCAGCAGATATTGATACATGCCCAGCAGGAACGCAGCCGTTTTTCCGGTGCCGGTTTGGGATTGTGCCGCGATATCTTTACCTTCCAGCATGAGTGGCAGTGCCAATTGCTGAATTTCGGTACATTGGGTGAAACCTGCGGTTTGCAGGGCAGTGCTCAAAATCGGATTTAGGTCGAATTCTGAGAAACTGACGGACGTCAGATAGTTAGATTTCATGGCAAGAGGATAGCTTATTTCGCGAAACCACGTTGAGGCAGCTAATTTACAGGTTTTTCAGGCAGTAACAGCAAACACCGAAAACCTGTCTTTTTTCAGTTAGCCAATTGAATTGTGATTTAAGTCAATGGCTTAGTTGTATTTTTCCGAGTTTGGCGTTATCGGTGTGTTGTACGCCAAAAGATCGAATGGATAGCAGGTTCTGCACGGAGGGTGAACGTCTCATGTTCCCTTGTGTCACAACAGCAGTCTTGAAATAGTCCTTTATTACAACAATAATTTTGCGATAATAGTGGTTTACCTGAGGAGAAGAACCAGTGCACGAGAATATAGTAGAAGTGAATGACGCGAACTTTGATGCCGAAGTGCTGCAAGCAGAAGTGCCTGTGCTCGTGGACTATTGGGCAGAGTGGTGCGGACCCTGCAAAATGATTGCTCCGATTCTCGACGAAATCGCCGAGGAGTACGGAGATAAGGTCAAGATCGCCAAGCTGAATATCGACGATAATCAAGCCACCCCGCCCAAGTACGGAATTCGGGGCATTCCCACGCTGATGTTGTTCAAAAATGGTTCGGTCGAAGGGACTAAGGTTGGCGCACTATCTAAAACACAGCTGTCGGCTTTTATCGACTCAAACGCCTGATTAAACTGGCTGGACTGTGGTGTCAGCAAGATCTGGCACCACAAAACCTGAAATATCTACTATACTTATCAGTTATTAGCTGCAAGCGCGGTGTACACCGGCAGCAATCCCTTTTTATCAATATGCCACGCTAGACGTGCGCTATTGCGCGTGATATGTTTCGCGAATCCTGCTATTAACTTGCGCTTGTGCCACTCAGGCATCGCACGACTTTTCACTTAAATAGATTACACGTTAATCTAGAAATTCTTTATCAACCAGCCATTCGAATAAACGAATGCAGGGTGTGTTTTCGCACGCCTTCCCAATAGCAAATCTTGCATTGTCCCAATATGAATTTAACCGATCTTAAAAAGAAATCCGCAACCGAACTCGTTGAGTTAGCTCAGTCAGAAGGGCTCGACAGTGTTGCGCGATCACGCAAGCAGGATATTATTTTCTCGCTGCTAAAGGCGCACTCCAGAAAAGGCGAAGATATTTTTGGCGGTGGTGTACTGGAAATATTGCAGGATGGCTTTGGCTTTTTACGATCAGCTGACAGCTCATACCTTGCCGGGCCTGACGATATTTATGTTTCGCCAAGCCAGATCAGACGTTTTAGTCTGCGCACCGGGGATTCTATCTCGGGCAAGATACGCCCGCCTAAAGATGGTGAGCGGTACTTCGCGCTACTGAAAGTTGATGAAATAAATTTTGGACCACCGGAAGAAGCACGTAATAAAGTTCTTTTTGAGAACCTGACACCACTGCATGCTACCGATAGACTGACGCTTGAACTGGGCAATGGCAGTACCGAAGATATCACTGCGCGAACCATCGATTTTGTGGCACCTATTGGCAAAGGGCAGCGCGCGTTAATTGTGTCACCGCCGAAAGCCGGTAAAACCATGATTCTGCAAAACATCGCGCAGAGCATCGCCCACAATGATCCGGACTGCGTACTGATTGTTCTGCTAATCGATGAAAGACCGGAAGAAGTCACAGAGATGGAGCGAATGGTTCAGGGGGAAGTGGTCTCAAGCACCTTTGATGAACCTGCCAGCCGTCATGTGCAGGTCGCCGAGATGGTGATTGAAAAAGCCAAGCGCCTGGTTGAACACAAAAAAGATGTAGTTATTCTGCTTGATTCAATAACGCGTCTTGCTCGTGCTTATAACACAGTGATTCCTTCTTCAGGTAAAGTGTTGACGGGTGGTGTTGATGCCCATGCCTTGCATCGGCCAAAAAGATTTTTCGGTGCGGCAAGAAATATAGAAGAAGGTGGCAGCCTGACAATAGTAGCGACTACCCTGGTTGATACCGGTTCAAAAATGGACGAGGTTATTTACGAGGAATTCAAGGGCACAGGTAATATGGAGCTTCATCTGGACCGACGTATTGCCGAAAAACGCACCTTCCCTGCAATCAGTGTTAATCGATCTGGTACACGCCGTGAGGAATTAATGATCAGCCCGGAAGAGCTGCAGAAAATCTGGATACTGCGTAAATTCCTGCATCCGATGGATGAAATCGAAGCGATGGAATTTTTAATGGGACGGCTGCAGCAAACTAAAACCAACGATGAGTTCTTTGATGCAATGAAGCGTTAGTTGCTAATAGTTCTTTATGATTCAACTTTCGGAGTCAAAAGCTCACTCCAGCCTTCCCCAGATTTAAAAAGCAGACTCGAATTAACTAACGCAGTGCGCGGTGACCAATATCGCGTCGATAGAATGCACCTTCCCAGCTGATTTTTTCAACCGCTTCATATGCATTTTTACGTGCTTCTACAATGTCGCGGCCGAGTGCCGTCACACATAATACCCGACCCCCACTGGTGACCAGATTGCCATCGACGATCGCGCTGCCGGCGTGAAAAATCTCGACCTCTGTAGCGGTGTTTTCGATTCCGGTAATTTTGGCTCCTGACTGGTAGCTTTCCGGATACCCGCCGGCTGCCATTACCACGCCAATTGCAGTCTGATCAGACCATTGGACTGATTGTTGGTCCAGAGTGCCATCGACAGCCGCGTTACATAATGCGATCAGGTCAGAATCAAGCCGCATAAGAATAGGTTGTGTTTCAGGATCACCAAATCGAACGTTGTATTCAATCACCCTGGCTTTACGCGTTGAATCTATCATCAGGCCCGCATATAAAAAACCGGTAAAGCGATTGCCGTCCTGCTGCATACCGCGAACAGTGGGTTCGATGATGTCATTTATTATATGTTGCTGTAATTTTTCATCGATACTTGCAGCAGGTGAATAGGCACCCATCCCACCAGTGTTGGGGCCCTGATCGCCCTCGTCTCTGGCTTTATGATCCTGCGAGGTTGCCAGGGGTAATATGTTGTCACCGTCAACAATGCAAATAAAACTCAGTTCATGCCCTTCCAGAAATTCTTCGATGACAACTTTGCTTCCAGCGCTGCCAAATTTGTTGGCGGCCAGCATGTCTTCAACTGCTGCAATTGCCTGATCTTCATTGAATGCGATGATCACACCTTTGCCCGCTGCTAAACCGTCTGCCTTTATTGCCAGAGGTGTACCCTGTCTTTTTATATAGTTGCGAGCTTCTTCAACATCGGTAAAGACCTGGTAGTCCGCCGTGGGAATTTTATATTTTTCAAGGAAGGCCTTGCAGAAAGACTTACTTCCTTCCAGTTGTGCGGCGTTTTTACCGGGACCGAATATTCGTTGACCGGCTGCCTGAAACTGGTCAACAATTCCCGCCACCAGCGGCACTTCGGGTCCGACGATGGTGAGATAGATATTATTTTGCTGCGCAAAATCCAGTAGTCTGTCAATGTCGGTTGCTGCTATATCGATATTGGTTATGCCGCTGCTAAGTTCAGTGCCTGCGTTCCCGGGGGCAACAAAGACAGCGCTGACATCGTTGCATTGTTGCGCTTTCCAGGCTAATGCATGTTCGCGACCGCCATTGCCGACAATCAAAATATTCACTAAAGTGTTTCCTTGGTATTCACGAAAATTCCGAAAGTGATTTTCGGGCGGGTGGTAGGTGGGGGTTCGCAGTGAATGCACTACTCAGGTTCAGTAATGATACCGTTTACCGGTGATGCAATAAACCTGCACTAAGACTTCCGCACTGCGTAGCGTATAATTTTCTGCACAGGACGGCGACTGGCGAGAATCGATTGGCAACTGCAATTCCGTTTAATGAGAAACCTGACTTTACACCCGGTACTCCGGATCGGTTATCACCTCTGGTCCGTCGAGTTATCGCCAGGAATCCAGGGCCTTTTACCTACACCGGTACCGGTACCTATATTGTCGGCAATGGCGAGGTTGCGATCATTGATCCCGGCCCCGCAGACAATACCCACATCAATGCCTTGCTGCAGGCAATCGAAGGAGAACAAGTCAGCCATATTCTGGTAACACACACCCATGTGGATCACTCGCCGGGCTGTGCCTTATTACAGCAATCATGTGGAGCGAAAACTTATGGTTTTGGGCGGCATGGTCTCGGGAGACCAGAGCGGCTTGATGAATTTGGCGCAGACTATAACTTCACACCGGATGTATTACTGGCTAGTGATGAGACAGTGAACGCTAGTGGCTGGACACTACAGGCTCTGCACACGCCCGGGCATGCCGCGAATCATTTGAGTTTCTACCTGTCGCAGGAAAACGCGTTGTTTTGTGGGGATGCAGTGATGGGGTGGTCTACAACAGTAATAGCGCCACCCGATGGCAGTATGAGGGAGTATATGGCAACTCTCGAATTACTGATGCAACGTCAGGATGAGATTTACTATCCCACTCATGGGTCACCCGTAGTCAACCCGCAGGCGTATTTGGCGGCTTTGTATCAGCACCGGGTTGACAGGGAGCAACAAGTGCTCAAATATGTTGAACGGGGTGTTAATACGATTGACAGGATGGTGCCCGAAATTTACACGGAACTAGACCCGGTGTTGTATCCTGCGGCAGCAATGAGTCTGTTTGCGACTGTTGAATGTTTAGCGCAACAGGGTCGGCTGACGAGTATTTCCATCACTCGGGAAGCAGAGTACTTTCTGAGCTGATTTTGTATTAATTTATTGACACTGTGTAACGACAATTTGATCCCGATAACCCGTATATTTTAATTGGGCGCTGTAAAGCCCGACCAGTCAACTGCAAAACAGGTCCTCTAGCCACACTTCGCTGGTGAGGCGTTAAGGGATCAAGGAAAAATGATGCGTCTACCCAAGTCATTGGTGTATGCCGGCTTAGTCGTGGCCTATGTTATCGGAAAGTTTCTTATCTGGAATGATCGCCGCGTGGAAAAATCGTCGAAACCCGTTGAAAAGCCCCTTGGCGGTGAGAAGCTCGCGTAGCACATTGAGGCGGGCTCATACACACAAGCAGCCCTTTGCCACGCAGGTCCTGGCAGCTTTTAACTGATGCTCGCTGTGTGTTTCAGCGTAGCGCGCGATTGCGCTAAACGTACCTGATCTTCCTGGAAGGCATTTACCGGTTGTGGATATCAGTTCGGAGGATTGGCTGTCACTAATCAGAGATGCAAATCCACTGGTGTTTATGATTCCCGTCATATGGCTGGTGTTCCTGTTGTCGTTGATTGTGCCGCTAAAAAGATTCGGTCTCGTGCCTAGAACCGGTTCCGGCCTGGCAGGGGTGGTGGGCATGCCGTTTCTGCACGAAGATTTTAAGCACCTGATGTCTAACACTGTGCCCCTGGGTCTGCTGCTGCTTTTGCTCTACAAAACGGCTGCGGGCGCACTGACTGTGGTTTTGTGTATTCAGCTGCTGGGTGGGTTGACACTGTGGCTGTTTGGTCGGCGTGCAATCCATATCGGTGCCAGTCTGCTGGTATTTGGCTTAACCGGCTTTCATATATCCAACGGCCTGTTGCACAGCACAATGTGGTCTGTAGGTATCGCCCTGGTGGTCGCCGCGCTGTATGGTTCTACCTTTCTCACCAGCATTAATCCATGGCGAAAAGGCTCTTCATGGGACGGCCACTTGTTTGGTTTTTTAAGTGGTGTGGCGGTTGCGGTACTATTTTCCCGAAACGAAATTTTAAAGTCATTTTGGTGAACCAAGTGATTGGCTGTGCCACTAACCTGGAATGTTATTTCTCCCTTTGAACTTTTTACACTATGTGTTTTTACCAGTGGAATCCCTTTTATGATTGAACGGGATTTGGTTTTTATTGGCGGTGGGCATACTCATGCACTAGCGCTTCGAACGTTGGCCATGAGGCCAATAAAAAATACTAGAATCACACTGATCTCTGAGCAGTCACTTACTCCGTACTCCGGTATGTTGCCAGGCTATGTAGCCGGCCATTACAGCATGCTGGAAACTCATATTGATCTGAATCGTTTATGTCAGTGGGCCGGTGTGCGCTGGATAAACGGCACGGTCACCGGGCTTAAACCGGATCAAAAAATCATTGATGTTGTCGTTGGCAAAGAGTCCGATGAGCAGGGAAGTCTGCAGATCAGCTATGACACACTAAGCATAGATACCGGGTCTACTCCCGATCTTTCTGTGCCCGGGGCAGAGCAATTTGCAGTCGGGGTTAAGCCTGTCAGTCATTTTAATTATGCATGGCAGTCTTTATTAAATGCCTCAGTGGTAGAACAAGAGCAACAATGGGGAGTGATTGGTGCAGGTGCGGGTGGTGTGGAGCTGGTGCTGGGGATGGCTCATCGCCTTCGAGAAAAGAAAAATCTGCGTTTTCATCTGGCATTTTCGAGTGAGCGCGTGTTACCCGGCTACCCGGAAAAGTTGGTGGTTACTGTTGAGCGGCGGTTGGCTGAATTTAATATTCAAACCCATTCTGGATTTAGGGTGGCGCGGGTAACTGCTGATGGATTGCACTCAGAAACGGGTGTTCATCTGGCTCTGGATAAAAGTATCTGGTGCACGGGGGCCAGTGCGGCTGCCTGGCCTGCAGACTGTGGGCTTGCAGTGAGTGAGCGTGGGTTTATCGCCGTAAACGAATTGCTGCAAAGCACCAGTCATCACGATATCTATGCAGTGGGTGACTGCTCAGACATGATTGATGATCCGCGACCTAAAGCAGGCGTCTATGCAGTGAGGCAAGCCCCTTTTTTGGTTGATAATTTACGTGCTGCTCTGACTGGCTCAAAGACTAAGCCGTTGCGACTCCAAAGCGATTTTCTATCCCTGTTATCGTTGGGTGACAGATCTGCCGTGGGTTGTCGAAGTGGATGGGTAGCGAGTGGCGCATGGGTATGGAAACTAAAAGACGATATCGATACCAGATTTATGCGCAAGCTTAATGATCCTGGACCCAAGCTTGCGATGGCGGTTGAAGCTGCTGAAGATTCACCCATGCATTGCGCTGGCTGTGGCAGTAAATTGGGGCCTGATTTATTGCAGGGTAATTTGGCAAAGCTGAGCAGCTATACTCGAGACGAAATCACACCGGCGCTGGGGAATGCAGAAGACGCCAGTTTATGGCGGGTGACACCGGGTGCCTCAGCCGTACAAAGTATCGACGGATTTCGAAGCTTCACAGATGATCTATGGCGCTTTGGAAAAATATGCGTTAACCACTCGTTGAGTGATCTCTACGCCATGGGTGCCACACCTATCAGTGCTCAAGTGTGGGTTAATCTTTCGTTTTCACATCCGCGCTTACAAAAACGTGATCACCTTTTGTTAATGTCTGGCGTAGCAGACGCTCTGGCAGAGCAAGAGGCCACACTGGCTGGTGGGCACAGTACTGAAGGGGCAGAGACTCATGTGGCCATTGTAGCCAATGGAGAAATACACGACGATAAAGTATGGCGAAAAAACACCCCCGCCGAAGGTGATGTTCTGGTACTGACTAAAGCGCTGGGTACAGGCGTGATACTGGCTGCGGATATGCAGGCTAATGCACCAGCCAAAGCCGTGGAAGCAGCATTTAAGATGATGCTGCAGTCCAGTCGCGAAATAGCCCGGACTCTGCGAGAACTGAGCCCTTCGGCTGTTACCGATGTCACAGGATTCGGCTTATTGGGTCATTTGCTTGAAATGATGTCAGCACCACCGGCTGATAGCTCGGTCAAACTGGGCGCTCTGATTGAATGCGGTGCGGTACCGATGCTCGATGGTGCGATCGAACTTGCCGAAGCCGGCATTCAGTCAACACTCTATCCGCACTTGCAGCCATACACGATGAAGTGTGATATCCATTCCGCAGTTGATTCCCGACAACTGGACTTGCTGCTGGATCCGCAAACCAGCGGCGGGTTGCTCATAGCTATCGATAGTTCGGGCGCAGAAACTCTCGTGAGTCGTCATGGGGCAAGTGTTATCGGTAAAGTTGTGGCTTCAGAGCGGGAGGTAACAATTACTGCGTAAGCGGGTAATAGAGAGGAAACACTCAGGCTTCAGGTAGTTGTTGTGGCGCCACTCAAAGTGATAGCGGAGTTTTCCGTATCAGCCAGATGGTTGAGCAGATGTCACCATGACTATCCGGTGTTGCTATGCATCATGTGATATTGGTAGTTAGGCCCTGTGTCAATGCAAGACTTGAGTCGATATGTTTTCTATTTTCCCTGGAAGTCCGTCTAGATAACGTACGATCTTATGAAATCTCGATCTCAAATCTCTGAATACTGTTTTCTGGCCGGTACCGGACGTAGCGGGACGACCGTGTTGCGAAATTCTTTTGGCTTGCACCAGGAGATCTACTATAACGGAAAAGAAAATAATGTCGTGCAGGATGTCATTGACGTGGCGAGGCACAATTTCGTTTCGCCTTCCCGACAGTTTGCTTTAGTCGTTGATAAGGACACATACTGCACCGCGTTTCGAGATCTTTTGATCAGAATACTTTGGCCCAATCCCGAATTCGGATCGCGCCCGGTCAGGATGGCGGCGATCAATCCGTCCGGCGAAACCATGGAGTTTCTGCTGGAGATTTTTCCAAATGCTAAAGTGATTGGGCTGGTACGGGATGGTATTGATGTTGTACTTTCCCGCCAGAGGCACCGTTCTTTCAAGCGTTTCACCTTCGAGTCGCATTGTCAGACATGGGTTCGGACTCAAGGGGTGGTCGAATGGGGTGAATTGAATCCTAATAATTTTCGATTGTTCAGGTACGATTCGTTGTCTGACCGCAAGACACTTTCGACTACCTTTGCCGAATTGTTTGGATGGATGGGGCTTTCGCAGAACGATGCAGCGGTCGAACATGTGTTCGAAAAGCGGTATCACCCCACTGAGCTGGAAAAATCTCAAGCTGATTCTAACGACTCATCAACAGCTGAATCCAAACGCGCTCTATGGCAACTTTGGAGCGAAGAGGAAAGAGAGCTTTTCCGTTCGATCTGCGGACCGTTCATGAAGCAAATGGGATTCGAAATGCCCTTTTAATTTCGAAGAGGCTGTGTTTGCGTTTGCAGTTGACTACCCGGCAGTGCGAGCTCAACATTTCTGACGAATTTTGCGTAGACATCAACCAGATCGGATTCCCTTCCCTGCCTCCTGCAAGCTAACTTTCGGTATTTTAAATCGCGGTGTGAATTTCGATTGCTACCCCTGCGCACGAAATTGATTCTGCTGTTGGTGAGCAAATTGCCATGAACACAATGGAATCAGCGTTTTCCAGTGTGCTTGCATCGAGCCAATGATTAAATTTTTCCCGGGGTTTCAAAGTGAATCTCCGAGTACGGAGTGACTTCCCACAAGCATCGTACAGATCGATTACGATCACAACCCCATTGTTTAGTTTTGAAGGGTTCCCTGCAATTGCGGACCAGATAATTCCTCGAGTATGTACATTTGCTCGCAAATCAATGTGCCACTTTGGCTGATCTGTCGGGGCAATGGTTGTTGGATGCAAGTTGCACGCAATGTGGCCATCTCGATCCACTTCTCTACACCATTTGTTTGCCTGCAGGATTTTTCTGCTTGCAAAAAAAACTGAAGTATCCACCTTGTTCGATGTTTGCCCGTCACTTGTTAAGCGAGGGGGATCGGGTTGTGACTGTGCCAGCTGGCTAAAGAGCAATGAGAGATGGCGGCCATGCATTAGTGGAGATTCACTTGCCCGATAAGCAGTCGAGCAGTAACCGGCAATTCTAATACAACTCCCAACTTCATCAAGTATGTATGATTGAAAACTATTCGGCTTGCCGAAGGTTTCCTGCCAGTCAACCTTAACCACTCTTTCCGCAGTATTGATCCCATTGAGCCACGCCAGTTTAGCCGTTTCGAAATCCCCAACAGACCATGAAATGACGCCTCTGCGAAAGTCAGCTTCTATGCTCTTCGTAGCAATTGTTGGGTGGAACAGGAGCGGGTCAATTTTACTACAGCGCAGATAGTAGTCACGCGCAGTGTCGAGTTGTCCAATTCTTTGTTCCATTCGCCCAAGCAGGAATAAAAGAGAAATTGCCCAACGTATCTCGTGCGGTTCATCACCGTATTCTGATAGCCAGGAAGTAACGGATTTCTTAAAACTTCTGGTTTCTGCGGCTGCGACATCCTTTTCTAAAAATTGATAACCAAGAACGCATAAGGCTGCCCCGACATCCACAGAGTGCGCATTCAATGAAATAATTTGTTCACACGCTCGGGAAACATCAGAGGGGTTATTCGGTCGAGCGTATTTGTACACCAGGTTTTGAGCAATCCAGGGATTGCTATAGGATTTTTCAAAGTCAGTAGCGATGCTATTGCTGTTTGGGAACCGCCGATCAATGTAGCCTTGTCCGTCGTGAGCAAGCGGGTCTTTAATTGCTGTAGCGAGTAACCATTCACTTATCGGTGCTTGTTCCTGCTCGGCGTCAAAAGGCACCAATCTACGCTGGTCTTTCTGCCACTTACCCTCATTTTTTGAGCGTGTAGCAGTCTGTGCAAACGTTCGGTCAATGGCGTACCTGACCAGAAGTTGTTCCTTTAGGCTCCTCCAATCATAAACATGAAAATGATGAGGGTTAGGATCAATGCCTGTGTCGTCACTCCAGTCGTGTGGAACGCTTACTATTATGCGTCCACCTGGTAAAAGAATGTCCCAACATGCCTGCAGAAAGGCGAGGGGATCTGCAATGTGTTCCAGCGTCTCGAAACATACTATCGCATTCACTCCAAGCTTTTTTATGTTGGACAGGCCTTCTGGTAATTCGGTTTCTACAAATGTCAGATCGGGAGAGACAAACGCTGCTTTGCAATAGTCAATAGCTCGCTTGCTCTGATCCAGTCCGACGATTGTTCTGGCGTCAGTGCATGATTTCAACAGCCAACTACCGTAACCAAGTCCGCACGCCGCATCGACAACGACATCACCGCTCTTAATAAACTGTCGCGCCCAGTGATAACGTATCAGATGCGCGTCAGATCTTGCGCCGGTCTCGCGTCCCATATCCATGTGCAAGCCACGGTTTTCCAGCAACCAATCTGATGAGTAGCTCTGCATGACATTCTCTGAAATTTTCTGTCCCAGAAAAACAATGTCTTGCGTTGGCTCTCCCATCTTTTGGTATTGATTGTGATCGAAATAGCGAGGGTGTCGTCGGAAACCATTGTCGATTATTTGTTCTTCCCACCATTCACGGTTTTTAACCGTCAGGTGCCATTTGGCATCGCGATCAACACGAGTTGCAATTCTCAGGTACAGGTTGTTACGTGTCACACGCCAAAGCTCGGCAATACACTGACACACATCTTCCTCTGCCAGATGTTCCAGACAATCTGTTGATATAACCGTATCGAAGGAGTTGTCGCCGAAGGGTAACTGGCGTGCATCTCCAATGTGAAACTTGCCAGGGATTTTTAAGTTACAGGAATCAACGGCAACTTTCGAGACATCAGCCCCGTGAGCATCTACGCCGAGTTCCAAAAGGGCGCGGACCATACTCCCCATTCCGGCGCCAACATCCAAATAGCGCCCAAATCCACACGACTTAACAATCTCTCGGGCCAGCTTATCGGGCTCGTCAATACTTGAAGCGCCCGCACGATCGGGCAAAAGCCAATAGCCGTCATAAAGCTCGGCATAGTTAACTTCATTTGTACTAAAGGGAGGCCTGGGAGAGGTATTCAAAACTAAAGGCCCTCCCGAAATGCAAAATATTCATGGAGTGTGGAAATCCAGTCTGCATTGCGCGCATAGCCCTGGCTCTTAATTTCATCACCCGCCAAATCCTGCAAAACCTGACCGTCTTTACGTGTCAGATATCGTGTCCAATCGCCTGCTACACCTTTTCGGATATGAGCGTTCGGTATGGAATCGCCCGGAGATCGCCCCCCGGACATAATTTCAAAGCGAGTGTTTTCAATGCACTGTAGAATATTTTCTTTACTGATTGGTATGCCTAGAAAATCGATCAACCTTGCCAGTTCGGGTTCTGGAGTTAACAGTAAATTCTCATACCTGATTGTGCAGTCCGAAAACTGTCTTTCAAGTTGGGACATTGCTACCCATGCATTGACCCAGCTTTCCAGTTCCCCCGTCCTGAACGCTGTATCCAAAGATGATGTTGTCCTTTTCTCTGATATTGTTCGCAAGCGGCTGATCTCGAAATCACTTGGGCCTTGCTCGGATGTTATGCGTTCGTGCCAGTGATACATCCCGCTTACCGCGACATCACGACAGTCTCTCATCAGGAAAAATATTTTTGCCTGAGGAAATGAACGTCTATAGGCATTGTACGTATCCTTTTCTGATCCCATATAAGGGGTTACCTTGTCGACGATCACTTTGGCATTCGTTCGCGATTTGACAAAGTTCAGCAGCATCATGACAAGTTCCTGTGTCAGTTCAACCCGCAATGCTTCCTGATCAGTCAATCCCCGGGGTTTGGACATGTGTTGTGCGAGCTTGTATGCATACCTGTCGGCAGTTAACCGAAAGTCACTTCGACCATGCTGATCGAATGCTGCCATTTCGCTGTTACCAAACAACCGTAGTTCGGTACAGTCAACATCCGGCAGTGCATTCAGCATCGCCTTCATCCATGTTGTTCCAGACCGAGGAGTAGAAAACAGGGCTACGTGCACGATGTCACCCTGGCATGCGTATCCGGTTGTGGTACTCGTTGTTCTCATCATTCTATTTGTTATGTAGATTTTGGATCAGAGACTGCTGGGTCAATATCTTCATGTATGCGGGCTGCGAATTATGGTGCTATTGGTATCAGTGCAGGAAGTACAGTTTTCCCAACACTGTTTTTTTGGCCGAATTTGAAACCAGCGTTTGCGTCTAACGATGTGCAATTCATATAATTCATATGTCAAGAGCATTCCAGTTTGATTGGTTTATTTATGCTTTACAGTTCATTTGTTGTTTATCGCTTCTTCGTCACACAGAACATTTAATAATGCATCTATCGATTCAGTTCGCTCCTGAATCACCCCTCCTTCTATAAGTTCTGTCTCTGGTTGGTTTCTGGCATCGCTATTGCCAAAATGTTTTATGAACAAATGCATCACATGGCGAACGCCCATATCTGTCACACTTCTGCAATCCGGGGCGAAATACTGACCACGACTAAAAGGGCTTGTGATAATTTCAAAGGATGGGAAGTAGACACATTGATCGATGTGTTGTGTGGCTTCTTCGGCCGCTACCCGTAAAACCGCTTTTGACCAGGTTGATGACACAAAGACATGACGATCTTCTTTTGTGGCGTTGAGCGGGACCGGGGACACGGTCAAAACAAATTTAACGTCAGGGTTTTTTTCACGGATAAAATTTAGCGCAAACAGCAAATCCTCTACTGTTTCTTGCTGATTAAAATTATAAAACTCAACGGTTTCAGGATCATAAATCCCACCAGCTATTCCTGGAGCGACCGGGTAAACAGCGCCACTGTGCTTATCGATCCAACACTCTGTTAGCCCAAGCGTAAAAACAAATACTTTCATTTGCTCGATTGCTTTTCTGATTGACGCGAAATGGTAGGTCTGATCGGCTTGTAATTCCGCCTCTGAAACAAAGCCACCTGGTTGAATCTGCGGCCGGAATGGATCTACAACCGATTTTCCATCTTTGCCCGCCCAGGAAATTGTTATTGGCTCAAAATTCTCGTATGCCCTTTGTAACAGTTGTTTCAGCTGTCTGGCTGTATAGATGTTTCCGTAGCGGGCTGCAAACATACCGTAGTTAAAGAGGGTTTGCGTGCTTTTGGGGAACATCGGGTGGGCTGTTTCGGTGATGAAATGGTTGAACCCCGATTGGCTGAGGTGGTGTGCCACATGCTGAGCAAAACAGGAACCGGCTGTTACCACCGCATCCTCCGGGCATATTTTGAATGGAGGCTCTGCGACCGGGTCAAACGTCTCCGGCCGGTTGATAGCCGCTTCTTTTTTCCAAAACTGATAGTCGGGTAAACCGCTATAGGGGCTTCGTATGCTCATAATAGCGTTTTGATTTGATTTAACACCAAGTGACCATAATCCTGGTTGGCATGTAGAGGGTCACCCAACCAAAATGATGGTTTTAGACAGCGATCGTCATCTATTGACTCAAACGGGGTGGGAAGAAACGGTAAGCCGATCGAATCACAGAACGTTTCAATGATTTCGATGTGAATATCGTAGCATGCTAAACGTATTTCTTTCGGAGCTATTGTGCTCGTCGGTTGATTGGCATAAAGATGCAGGCTATTTTTTAGTTGATTCACATCGGCAATGGGTGGAGGCGGGCTAAGGAAAAAGCAATTATTTTCTTTAAATTGATTGTGTAACGATTCAATGAGTGTAAAGGTGTTTCTCGTTTCAAATACATCCTGCATTTGATATTTCAACATTGATCTTGGAACAAAATGTCTGGCCGATCGATTCGGGGTCAAGCCAAGTTCTTTGTCTCCCACTGAGTATGGAATAAGATATTCGGTATATGAAAAAATGTTGAACTCATTTCCAAAGAGTGACAGGCACACAGCATCGATCTCTTCCGAATCCATCTTAAAAGGCACACTGAAATGAGTATACTTTTCTTTGTCTTTTTGCAAAAAATCTGTAGTTTTAAAATGGACACTTTCGACATTCCAATCGTCTGGCTTCTCCTCTGCTGCTTGTGTAACAGTATGTGAGTGAGACATTCCGATAACGAGCAGATTTTTCTGTTGGCCGTTTCTCTGTGCATTTAGTTCGATTTGCATATGCAGCCGTGCTTTTAGTTGTGTTGCCCAATGAAAGAATCGTACGCTAATCGATCGGAAGGGCGTTGGCACTTTCCCATTATATTCTGCCGTTTTTGCCAAATGTTCTGGCACATTGTGGAACGCCAGGGCACGTGCTTAGATAGCCCGGTAACTATGTACAACTCTAGTGAAGCTATCGGTATTGTTTCCAGGCTCTATCCAGATATCGTCCGTTAGATTTACGTCATGTTGCCATGGGGCGAGCCCATCGATTAACTGCCGTAATTCGGATTCCTTATCTGTAGTCAATGGCTCTACCTTTTTTGTAAAACAATAACTGTTTGTCGCGCGTGACCGAGCGGGATTACTTCTTCAATTTCCATGAACCGGCCCCAGACATTTTCAATGTGGCTTATGGAATGGAACGCCATTCCTCGGTAAGGCCCAACCTGGGTGTGTCGAAAACCGGTATGTCCCTCTGGCATGGGGTTTTCAAGCAATTCGTAAAGATTTGGTATCGCTTTCTCAAAGCGTAAAAGCGAATCTGGATCTTCTGTTGTGGCTTGTTGCATCGCTGCCCAAGTGGATTCGGTATGAGCCGTGAGCAAAGCAATTCCACCTGGCTTCAAAACGCGCCTGATTTCTGCAAGCCAGCCGGTTTCAAATATATCGCAATGGGTAAATACAGAATAAGCTAAGACAGCATCGAAATAATTGTCTTCCATTGGCAAGCTGGCGAGTGCTGGAAGGCTAATGGGCAATACTTGTTTTGGCATAAATTCGGATAGCCATCTGATGTGGCGATGGTTTAGCTCGGTTGCCCAGACTTCTGTCGCATCACTCTGACAAGCAAAATGCCTTAATACTCGTCCACTCGCTGCGCCCAGCTCAAGAGTTTTTTGCAACTCCACCCCATACTTTTCAGCCAGGACAGTTGCGACATAATAGTCTCGATATCCGGAGAGCCAGTAATATTCGTTGTGTTCGTCGGTACCATAACCCTCGCGGTCACGACTGCACGGTATTGGTATTGAATCTTTGGATATTGCGTGCTTGAGGCGCTCTATTTCCAGATGCGAAATTTCTGATGGTATGCGCCCGGAGTTGATCAGTCTAAAGTCTGCAGGGTCCCATTGACTTAGAGGAATGGCATTGACGAATGGCTCTCTATCAAGAGCATTTATAGAAAGATCGTCTTCCCACCGTAATGGCCGGGTTGGCGCACTTTTAGAGTTACCCGGTTGCGTTTCCTTGATGTTTAGCACTTGATTTTGATGCCTCAAAGTCATTTTATATGGCCTCAATTTTTGTCCATAGGCATAAGTATAGTCAGGATAATCGGGATTTTTTCTGAGGCTTCTTTGCACTCTTGAATGATATTGAGAGATCGAGCGATTATCTTTTAAGAGGCAAGCTCAGGCCTCTGTGAGCAAGAATCCCATTGTAGATGATGTATTCGTCAGCCAGGATTTCACGTAACTGAGGTTCATATCTTTCGAGGGCCTCCTGCATGGCTTGTCGGTTCCTGTTTACATTGTTACGAAGCGCCGGTTGGCTTTTCCCTCCAAGTGCTTGTAATACAATTTGAAAGTCTTCATCGAAATTTTCTGTAATCCCTACAAAGTCAAATTTCTCAATAGCGTTGTACAGGGCTTCCTCAGATGTTGCGGAGTCAAAGGGTTTTAGATACTCCAGCGTTTTATTCATATCGCCGGGGGATTGCATGTAGTCCTCGAACGTCGGAAATTGATTCTTAAATCCTTCCGGGTCCGTGTGCGCTTCGGAAATGCAGTAGAAATAGTCAGAAAGCGTCCGCTGGACAGGGTCCCTGAGAAACGTGATGAGTGCTACTCGTTCGCGGACCGGAGAGATAACATCAGCGATATCACGATACCGGTAGTGTCCCGAGATCATCCTCTCTTCACGGTCGAATAGTTGCGGTAAAAGTTTGATAAAACCGTCTCTGAGGTCAGCATACCCACCTTCATAGGGACCAAAGACAAATGACGGTTTATGAGGGATCTGGTTGAAAATCTCGCCGAGTGTGTCACGCAGAGTAGTGCCAGCGGTTTTGGGTATGTGGATATTAATCAAGTGTTGTTTCATGAAGATCCCGTTGCTTACCTGAATATTTATCTTTGTCAATTCCCAAAAAAAACCTGTCTGAACTATAGTTAATAGTAGCGGTAATTTTGACAAAGTTTCGATCCACTTTGCTTTTCACTTATATTGGCAATATAAGTTGGGCTATTCACCAGATGTTAGTTCAGTGAACTGCAACGTTGTTTAGCCTCTCAAAGTTTCTTTAGCCGTTAGTATATTAAGTTGTTTTATACAAAGGGAATATGAATAAAATACTTGTTCTCGGTGGTGCGGGTTACATTGGCAGCCACACTTGCAAACGTCTTCGTGCTTCGGGATTCGACCCTGTCACTTATGACAATCTATCTGAAGGCTACGCAGAATTCGTTAAATGGGGCGAGTTGATTGCCGGGGACATTCGTTGCAGAAGTGAACTAGATGCTGCACTTGCGCGCGTACGTCCCGCTGCCGTCATTCACTTTGCCGCCTATGCCTATGTGGGAGAGTCTGTCACCAACCCTGGTAAGTATTATGAAAACAATACGCTGGGTTCTCTCAATGTGGCTCAGGCACTTCGCGATGCAGGCAATATACCGCTAATATTTTCATCGACTTGTGCAACCTACGGCATCCCTGACGACGGGCTCATTAGCGAAGATAACGCGGTCCAGCCGATCAATCCGTATGGTAGAAGCAAGCTGATGGTAGAGCAGATTCTGCAGGATTTTTCGTCCGCCCATGGATTAAGAAGTGCGTGCCTGAGATATTTCAACGCAGCTGGAGCAGACCCTGATAGAGAGATTGGTGAAGCACATCGTGAAGAAACCCACGTGATACCACGAGCAATACTGGCGGGTCTTGGTCGTATCGATAACTTTGCGGTATTTGGAGACGATTACAGTACGAAAGATGGGTCCGCTGTACGCGACTATGTCCATGTAAATGATCTCGCAGATGCGCACGTCGCCGCTTGTCGGTATTTGGTGGATAAAAATGGCCAAAGCGACGTATTTAATGTTGGCGTTGGGCGAGGGTATTCGGTGCTGGAAATAATTAAAGCGGTAGAAGAGGAAATCGGAAACCGGGTCCCTTACACAGTGAAATCTCGTCGGCCCGGAGATCCTCCGGAGCTGGTGGCCGCCACCGATAAGACACAAAAAATACTTGGTTTCCAGGCGCAGTATTCGGACCTGCCTGGTATTGTTCAAACTGCAGCCGCCTGGCATCGCATGAATTGGATGCCAGCCAAAGTGAGCCGCACCGGAAATCGAGTACCCAGTTTTGCTTAAGCTCTCTGAAGTTTATGACTGGTTTTTTAATCTGGATTTTGTCCGAAGTCAATATCCGATGCTTAAAGAAAAGTCTGACACAGCGATAATCAGGGATATACTCGATCCGGATAATACCTCCCCGTACGATCCTAACCTCCTTTTTGACGGTAGTTTCTATAAGCGTAATCTCGGAAGCGGGACTTCGCTAAGAAATCCGGTTCTTCACTTTTTGACAGAAGGTGCGAATCAGGGACTCTCATCAAATCTCTGCTTTGATCCCCTGTATTATCTGACACAAGTACCCGGCCCGCCGATGTCGGTCATGGCCGCTTTGAAAGATGCGTTGTCCAGGTTGGACGGGAAGGGCACGTTGCCAGCGTTCCACCCCTTCATTAATGAGGAATACATTCGGCTTCAGCACAATCCCGGTGAGCCATCAGATTTTTACTTACGGCTTTTTCGAGGTAACTACTTCATCAGCAAATCTGCACCTCTGGTGGACATCGCCTATTTTGGCCACAGCGTGCAGAAAGAGTTTGATAGTTTTGCAGAAGCATTCGGCCATTATTGGCAGGCTGAAGAGGATCTATCAACCCATGTTCTTTTTGAGCTGGATTACTACCGAAGCCAGCTTCCGGACGAAGAACGGGTTCGCCGCGCGGTTTACCATTACCTGGTCAGTGATCACCCTCTATCGCCACAACCATTGTTTGATCCGGGCTTTTACCTGGCTTCAACCCGGAAATTGTTGGGTGAAAGCCCAAGGCGTCCGTTTGAACATTTTCTCACCAAAGGACAAGCCGCGGGTTTGACTCCCTCGCCACTATTCGACGTCGATTTTTATCGACGGCAAACGCATTGCGGACCCGATGCGTTACAGCACTATCTGGAAGGTGGCCACCGTAGTACCGAGGCACACCCGATGGTCAGGTTCGCTGAGGCAAGATTGCTATCAAACGCCGCACTAGACCCGAATCGTTCAACCTTGTCTCGGTTGGCGGAATCGTCTCCCGAGTTGCCGCTAAGTGTGACACCGGAATTTGACCCGTCTTACTGGAAGCCGAAGTCTGGAAAGGCACTTCCTGCGGATGCTTCTGAAATCGAGCTAAGGGACCACTATCTGAAACAGGGTTACCCGGCCGGGCTTTGTCCCAATTGGCTTCTATCAGCAAGCTACATTGCAAAACAGGCTGAGCTTGAAGATAAAAAAAACGTTAACTCCATTCAGCACTATTTTAGTCAGGGGTGGCATCGGCGCGTAGGTGTAATGATCGCGTTGCATTCTTTTCAGGACACACCGGGAAATCGGACCTGGCTGGAAATTTTGCGGGGACAAGTTGATGTCACTGACCTCGAAGTGATCGTTGTTGCACAAAGTCCCGGACCTTTATCTAAAGAGTTTCGTGATTGTGCTCATGTCTGGCAAGTGCCTAAGCCAACGGAAAATAAGTCTCATAGCGAACAACTGGAAATCTCGATCACTCGACTGAATGAAACGCTGCAAGCCAATCCCCCTGCTGTGGTGTTTGTTGAAGGCGAGTCAGATTGGCTACTTGCTATGAATCTCAAAGTGTTCGACGCACCTAAAGTTCTGTTTGGCGGCCCAAAGCTTCTGCAAGCTGAACACGAAGATGTGGAGCAAATAAACACCGCGGCGAACCTTGTCTGGAGTCTAGCCGGACCTGTGAGCGATCACCTCAAGCGCTTATTCGATACCAGTAACATTCAGGTACGAGAAGGCTATTACCCTGGAGCGAATGCACGGGCGATAACACGAAGCCGATTGGGAGTCGGGTCAGATGCCATTCTGGTCGTCGGTAGTGGCCCGCTGGATATCGCGAACGGTGTTGATCTGTTCGGCGCTATTGCAGCCAGGTACTACACAGCATCGGGAACGAAGCCGGATTTGTGCTTTGCCTGGCAGGGTTCGGGTCCTACACACCCAAACACCCCGGCGTTCTATGCCAGGTATGCCGTGGACATAGCGGCAGGCCCCGGTAAATTGCACATTCTGACAGACATTGATACGCGAAGCGTGCTGGCGGCTGCAGATATTTTTCTGCAAACCAGACGGCACCACTCCGATTTTGATGCAAGCGATGACGCCAGGGCCATGGGTGTGCCGGTATTGCGTATGAGTGACACGCTTGACAGCGACACGCAGACATTTGCACCTTATGATCTTGATGACGCTGTCTCAGCGCTGGCATTCCTGGTCGAGAATCTGAAGCCGCCGAGTATCTTTCGCACGGGAGCACTGGCGGATACTTCAAACAATTCAGATCTCTCAAAATTTGTGCGAAGTTTTAATGAATGCACGCAGTCCCTGGGTGTGGATGTAAAGTTTGTCGAGCCAGCATCTACTACGCAATGTCAAAACCTGCTTGTTCTCACAAGTGAGAAGCGTTTAATCAAAATTAGAGAGTTCGAGCCGACGAAGCGATATTTTGGTCTGCCTGATAGTGTACGTATTTCACAAGCACAGCTGGAGCATATGGATCTGCCTGACGGGTTCAAAAACCTGTTAGTACAAGAGAGCGAAAGCGACCTTGTCTTTTGCGCGGTCGAGACCGCAGACCTCTCTGGTCTGGCGGATAGGTTCAATCGGTTGATCGGGTTGCTGGAGGCAGGCGATTTGGATCTCGATGTGGCTGGCAAGATGAGCGCAGTCTGCGACCGAATAGCGGTGGACAGTCCGGAACTGAGTACAGCGATGGAGGCAATTAATCCTCGTAAAGCTGCAGCATTGACTTATACCAACGGAGATATCCCGTGCTCAGAAGCCTGTTAAGTCAGCCTCAGCCCTCGCACATGCAAGAAATCGACAGTGATGAAGTCATAACCGAGACACTTGCTGTTTCCAATGCAGTCGATAGGCCGTACTACCTTTCAAATAATTCAGATGTAGCACTGGCGAAGATTGATCCCTTATTGCATTTTTATCTCCATGGGGCCGCCGAAGGACGCCTGCCCAACCCCTGGTTTACAGAAGGCTATATTCGAAGCAGCCTGCATCAGACATCATTCTACGAACAGTCCATTCCGAACGCCTACGTTGACTCCGGCTTGTATGACAAGCCGAGATTGATTTTTGTCAGTCACGATGCCTCCCGTACCGGTGCACCGGCTATTATTCTGCAGTTGCTTGAGCTGTTCAGTCAGGGTGGTGCTTTTGAATGTTTTTCGATTCTGGATGATGGCGGTGAGCGTTTGTCCGAGTTTCAGGCTTTGTCCCATACCCATGTTATGTCCCGGCATCGATATGACACAACTTTTTCAGAAGAGGAAGCTACACTGGAGTTAGCGGCTCTGTTCGATCCCAACGGATTGTTTAAAGATAATGCCCCAGTTTGCGCATTGGTGAATTCTGCTGAGTCCATTCGTATCGCGCGAATTCTGGCGAAGACCGGCGTTCCCATAATCTCTTTGATACATGAAATTGCCGCTTATTATCCATCCAGAATTTTCACAGAGTTCGGCAACCTGTCGGAGAAAGTTGTATTTCCGTCCGAGTTCGTCAAGGACGCCGCAGAGTGTTTTTCAGACATTCAGAGCGACAAAATCCACGTACGAGGACAGGGCCTTCTGACCGACGGTTTCGGTTCAGCGGAGCGCGATAACTGCCGCAAGCTGCTTCGAGAAGAGTTGGGAATCGAGCAGGACGCCGTTATTGTTCTGAATGTGGGTACTATGGATCTTCGAAAAGGTGGTGATTTGTTTGTCGAGACAGCAAAAATCTGCCTGCAGCGGCTCCCTGAAGGGTCACCGTTGTACTTTGTGTGGTATGGAAAATCAGATGTAAACTTGAACTATCCCCATGAGATCGTTCAGCAGTACGGGCTCGAGGAGCATATCCGATTTATGCCGGCTACGCCGGAGATAGAGCAGGTGTTTATGGGGGGGGATATTTTCCTGTTGACTGCCCGGGCGGATCCGTTTCCCTGTGTCATTCACGAAGCAATGGCTTGCGGACTTCCAGTTGTGGCTTTCCGAAATGGTGGTGGTGCACCGGAACTCATTGGTGATGATTGCGGGCAGGTAGTAGAGATGATGAACCTGAAGGCCATGTCTGACGCTATCTTCATTTATATGAATGATCCGGAGATTCGCCGAACTCACGCCAGAAACGCCATCGCAAAAATTGCCCGTAGCTGGGATTATCGAAGCTATCAGAATGATCTCTACACACTAATGCAAAGCTGTGTTTCTGCGCCGAAATCAGGCTGGCCAGAACTGCTGCAACCGTGGTCACCGGAGAAACTGATCATCATGCATGGGTCGCAGAGCGATTTGCAGACCTTTGAAAAACTGATTGACGGGAGTGCAGGTTCACTGGATATTGCATTGATAAATGGTCGTTTTGACGTTGATACAGAATCTATTGCTGCTCGTCTCCGACAACTTGAGCATCGTACCCGCCACTTCCAGCCGGAAGAGGATACACCTGAGGATCGGGCGGCGGTCGTGGTAAAATTGTTGAAACAGCCGAATATTCGGGAAGCTGTACTGGTTGATGTGATTCAGTACATCCTTCCTTCTCAGCTTAAAACCCTTGATTATCCGGTCCACGTTGTGCAAACGGAAATGTCTCCTAACGACGCAAATCTGCATCTCGTCCTGCCTTATATCGCAAGCTTGACACTGAAAGATGGAAAAAAGATCAACCTGACGTTTGAAGAGAAAAACCAAAAAACCAAATTATCACCGAAGATTCATACTATTGCTTAAGAAGGTTTTCGTGTGTCCCCAGGGTTCAGGCAAATCACCTTTGGCAATTGTCCTCTGAATTCTCTGGTCGGTGTTGTAGCGTACACCGCTTGAACTCAAGCATTGTCGTTCGGGGATGAGCTTATCGATGAGTACGATCCCACCAAGTACTTATCGAACCTCTGTCTAAGTTGATCTGGTGGGCTGTGTGGAAAGTCAGTAACACGGCTCGAAGCCACAGCGCCATAGCGGCGTTGCTATCATTGATAAAGCCTGATTCGACACAGTCCCTGCTATACCTGCATGTTTTCGCCTTGCTCTGACGACTGTGGGTGTGAAAAGTTAGTTACTGAACTTCCCACACAGCCCACCAGTGTGAATTATTCATGAGGATTCGGCGTTCAGAGGAAATCTGACTAAACAGTCGGCCAGTCGTATGAGAAACGAGGCTAGCCAGGGTGCCGGGGAGGATGGGCCGAGATGTGACGCCGGATTTTCTTCCGGCGTCGAATAGACACACCTAATAGCGATAACTTACCAGATAGCCTGTGGGCAAAGTGAATTGGTTATGCGCTAGCCTTATAGTGGTATTCGCTGTGGTGTCCGCGAGTTTTTTCAAGCACAAAGTTCAGGTGTTGATGCAGCAGGTCATCCGCCGTTTTATCTACATCGATAAACTTCACCCTTGATGTGAATTTTTTATTCCCGGCATGGCGAGTTGCTTCTTCGGATGAGATTACCTCTGCGCGTATAGATACAGTTCTCTGTTCAGAACCAAGCCGCATGGTTATTAAAAGCAGCTCACCCTTTGGTAGCTTTGATTCGTGTAAAAAGCATAGGCCGCCGCAGCTAAAGTTGACGACATGGGTTAGCTGTTCGTCGAGTGGGGTGTAGCCTATCGCAGTTTGCGCGTTTTCTACTCGCAGGGCCATTGCGTCTGATACGCGTCGGTGTTTTCTTTTTTCCAGGAATTTCATGTTGCCGTTTCTGTCTGCAATTTATAAGGCCCTTTCGTTGCAGCGAGTAGTGGTGCTATTACAAAAGAATTAGTATGTTAGAAGTAGAAAAAAGCTACTGTGAGGCTAATCACAATAGCTTTTCTTCTGCGAGCAATGCTAACTCTTTAATGCTGTTTAAGTCATGACAATTTATATTAAAAATTGTGACTTAGTATGTTCAGGCCAGCGAAAAACCAGGCACCCATTCATAGATGAGCGCAAAGAGAACCGCCGCCAGTGCCAGTCTGTAAACCATAAAGATCCAGAAACCCACACGTTTTACCAGTGCCATTAAAATACTGATAGCAACAAAGGCAGCGAAGAACGTCAGTACTGCCGCCCAGATTGCATGCGCTGGTATTCCTGTACCCAATTGAACCGCTTCAATAGCCGTGAATCCACCTGCCGCTGCAATGGCAGGGATACCCAGAAGAAACGAAAATCGTGCCGCTTCAGTGCGTTCGAATCCAAGAAAACGGGCAGCGGTCATTGTTGCGCCGGAACGGCTGGTTCCGGGAACCAGTGCCAGTGCCTGACAGATGCCAATAATTATTGCAGGTGAAAGTGTCATGTCTTCCATTTTTTTCACGCGTTTACCAACCACATCGGCAACGAAAAGCAGAATCCCGTAGATGACAGCGGTCCAGGCGATAATTTTGGCCAGCCCCACAGTGTCCTCACGAATTGCATCCAGTGTGCCTGTCAGTTTTAGTAATGCTCCGAAAACCAGTGCAGGAATAGTTGCCAGGGCGATGTAGCCCGCCATCCGTGCGTTGTCGTTGTTGCGAAATCGAATGAGATCCCAGGTGCCGGATAACAGATTCAGTACGTCACGCCAGAAATAGGCAATAACCGCGAACAGTGATCCCACATGCACCATGACGTCGGTAATGACCCCCTGGTCAGGCCAGTCTGTCATTACCGGTAGCAATGCTAAATGCCCGGACGAAGATACCGGGAGAAATTCGGTTAAACCCTGAATCAGGGCGATCACGATTATCTGTTCTATGGTCATATTTTCTTATCAAAGATCAGGAGAAAGGGGCGGCAATATTGCTATAAAAGCGGCGATGGTGAGATGGAAAATCAGAAACAAATTCAGGCTCGGAAGCGGCAATCGGGTCCGGGACTACAACCCGAAAAAAATAATTCGGGCTCTCTACCTGAGTTTAGACCTAATGGCCGTTTTAACCAGCGTCGCAGGGAAGTGTTGATTAAATTTCTGTGAAAAATGGCGCTTCGGTGGCCTTCTTTACCTGCTCCAGACTAACACCAGGCATCAATTTCTTTAGGTGCATTCCTACGGAGTCGATACGAAAAACGGCCAAGTCGGTGATCAGAATGTCTACTACATTGCGCGCAGTGAGAGGCAGGGTGCAATCAGACACCACTTTGCTGGTGCCGTCGTTGCTGCGGTGAGTCATGGTGACGATCACTCTGCCAGCGCCTGTTGCGAGATCCATGGCTCCGCCCACGCCCAGCAGTGGTTTGCCGGGTACGGCCCAGTTGGCCAGATTTCCATGGCTGTCAACCTGTAGTGCACCCAGTACCGCGGCATCCAGATGTTTGCCTCTGATCATGGCGAAAGATTCTGCACTGTCAAAGTAGCTGGCACCCGGTAGTGCGGTTACCGGTATTTTGCTGGCATTTACCGGAAAATCCATCGCTCCGCCGGACTCCGGGGCGGGTCCAACTCCAAGCATGCCGTTTTCGGAGTGCAGTACAATCCCGTGTTCAGGCGTAATAAGGTCGGCAACCAGCGTCGGGATGCCAACCCCCAGATTGACGATCTCACCGGCCTTCAGTTCATCAAGCGCGGCTTGAGCCATGGCCAAACGATGTTTATCGATTTTTTTTGCACCCCCCGAAACTGATGCGGAAGTGCCAAGGTCTTTTTCGGTGGTGGTAGCGTGTACCAGATAATCGATATAGCAGCCGGCGGTATGTACGGCACCGGGATCAATCTGACCGACCGGTACTATCTCCTGAGCTTCTACGATCACCAGGTCTGCAGCGGTTGCCGCTGCATGATTGAAGTTGTTTTCTGTAAGCCGGTACTGCAGATTGCCAGCAGTGTCTGCCCGCCATGCCCGTATAAATGCGACATCAGCTTTTAATGGTTCAACGAAAATCATTTCAACCCCGTTGATTGACCGTGTTTCCTTGCCTTCTGCCAGCGGGGTGCCTGCGGCGGTGGGGGTAAAAAATCCACCAATGCCTGCGCCGCCTGCGCGCAATGCTTCGCTGAGCGTTCCCTGCGGCAGTAACTCGCATGCCAGTTCACCCGCTAAGTGTGCGTCCACTGCTTCCCTGTTCGAAGTGAAAAATGATCCAATCGTGCGATCAATTTGCTTGTTGCGAATAAGCCGACCACCACCCAATCCGGGTTCTCCGACATTGTTTCCGATGTAGGTTAGATTTTTTACCCTTGTTTCAGCGAGTGCGTTTGCTAAATGCACCGGGTAGCCTGTCATACCAAAACCACCGCACACCAGTGTATCCCCTGTTTTTACCAGCGCTGCTGCAGCTTCAGCGGTTATCTGTGGAACTGTTTTCATTGCGTTATCTGTTGGTGGTGTGAAAACCTGCGATGCAGGCATATTACGCTAAAACATCGCGCTTATACTGACTCCAGGTGATCACGCAATGCCATCCACTTGATTGTCATTGATACCCCTGCGGTATGGAATTTATGCATCGCAAATTTTTTGGGGTTCGTGAGTGGAAATGCTGTCGTCTGTTGTGGTTGTAGAATATGTTTCGCGAGTGTTTTACCCATCATGGTACCCATGCCCACACCGCGACCGTTGTAACCCATCCCTGCGGTAAGACCAGGGGCAATCCGATGCATAAATGGCAGCGAGTCTTTAGTAATTGCTACGCGACCGCCCCAGTGATAGTCCCACCGCGTATCCGAAAGTAGTGGAAAGACATCGTTCACGCGTCGTTTAACGGCATCGAAATCTGCTTTGCAGAACGCATCGCGCATAGGGCCGTGGTCGCCAACGCAAAGCCTGCCATCCCGGTCGTAGCGGAAGTAAAGTATTAAGCGTCGCTTATCAACAAAGGTCACCTGGTTGGGTAAAACAGTTGCTCGCAAGTTATCTGACAGTGGCTCCGATGCCATTAGCAGGCTGCGTACAGGCACTACCTTTTGTCGTAGCCCTTTAATGAGATTGTCGGTATAACCATTGGTGCAAATTAATACCTGTTCGCTGGTGACTTGTCCGTGACTGGTACTAAGTGTCCAGCCGGTGGCGGGATTATCTGACTGTCGGATTCCGGTGACCGGAGATTCAGAGAAAATTCTGGCGCCGGCGGCTATTGATGCGGATGCCAGTTCTCTGGTGTATGACAATGGATGAAGGCTGCCAGCCATCGGGCAATGTAATCCCCCCAGATATCGTGTTGTGCCGGCTCTGTTCTCCAGCGTGGCTTTATCGAGTAACTCAAGCGTGCAACCAAACTCTGCGTAGTCGTTCAGGAGTTGCTGTTGAGTGTATAGATGGGATTGCGTTTTTGCGCCTTGTATCCAGCCGTTTTGCACGGGATCACAGTTCAGCCGGTTTTCACGAATTGATTTAAAAACTTCGTCGGGTGTATTAATTACCAAGTCAATCAGTCGCTCGCCCTGTGCAGTACCAAATTTTTGCAGTAGTGCCTTCGGGCCGAGATTAAGCCCCAGATTGACCTGTCCTCCGCTACGCCCGGATGCGCCGAAACCGATGCTCTTTGCCTCGAGCACACACACAGAAGCTCCGTTTCTGGCGAGCAGCAGCGCTGCGTTTAACCCGGTGAAGCCACCGCCGACAATCGTCACATCGCTGCTTATGTGCTCGTTGAGCGACTGAGTGGCTGGCGTTTTTACCGCCGTAGCCATCCATAACGCATCTCGAGAGCCATCAATGGGATAGGTTTCGCTCATGGTGGGCATCTTGGGTTACGGAAAGTGTGCGCTGCTCTACATTGCAGTTCAGTTGCGAGTCAGCGAGAGTTAGTAAGAGTAATACCTGTCCCGTCGGATCCGTGCAACGGATGTTTTTAACTCGCTGATCGGGTCGATTATCTACTCGCGACTCGAAGTGCCGTTGAAATGACGATTTACGATTGAATGTCGCGGATTTGAATATGTTGCTTTGAAAAGAAAGGCCAACACGCGATAATGGGGTACTTTGCCTCAGCGGGGCAAGTCAGTGCGATGAATCCTCGATGCGCTGCGAAACACTTAACGGAGTTTAACAATGCGAACTATTTTAAAAACACTTTCAGCGGCAGCTGTTGCTGTTGCATTCACAGCACCTGTCCAGGCTGCAGACGAAGTCAACGTAGCTTTCTTTCTCGAGTGGGCAACTCCCAACATGATCGCCAAGGCCGAAGGCGCTTACGATGATGCTATGGGTGTAAAAGTGAACTGGACCAACTTTGATGCAGGTACCCAGATGACGGAGGCGATGCTCGCTGGCGATATCGATATTTCTTACAGTCAGGGTTTGGCGCCTTTCATTACTGCAGTTAATGCCAATGCGCCAATTAAAACCATCGCTGTTGCGGTGACATATCCTTCAAATCCATGCATCGTCGCCGGCAGTGCTGGCATCACCGCTGAAAATGCATCAGAGCTGGAAGGCAAATCGGTTGCTGTGCCTCTGGCCACCATGGCTGACTATAGCTTCCGTATGCAAATGCGTATGCTTGATGTTGATATCAGTGAAATGACTATCGTTGATCAGGTGCCAGCAGACGCAGTGGTTTCACTGGCTGATGGCAGCGTCGATATGGCATGCATTTTCGGTGGTGACAGTATCAAGAAGGCAATGGAAAACGGTGAGCAGCTCATGTCTAACGACGCGATGGCTGAAGCCGGTATTGTTGCATTTGACGTGGTTTCTGTGACCGAAAAATTTGCTCAGGAAAATCCTGAGTTGGTACAGGGTTTCATGGATGTCACTGATGAAATCAACAAATCTTTCGCCAAAGATCAATCTAAAATGGAACTGATCGAGAAAGAATCTGGTATGGATAAAGAAACCACCATGAACCAGATGGCTGACATGGTCTTCCCGACTAAAGAATCACAGATGAGTGACTTCTTTAACGATGGTGGCCTTGCAGCTACTGCGTTCGGTATTGTTGGTGGTGCTTTTGCAACTGATGATAATCCAGCACGTGAAGACTACAGCGCAGTGATCGACACTTCATTCCTGAAGTAAGCGTTTAGTTAGTCATAATGTTGTGAGAAGAAGGCGGGGTATACCCCGCCTTTTTTTGTCTGCAAATTGGATTGCAGGTAGTGGTAGGCGGACGCCCTCCACCTGTGCCGTCGCAAACCGTGTACCTTGAACCAGTCGGTTCAGGTGGGAGGGATTATTGCCGAATCAGGCTTCCCGCCGTAGCGGACATGCACAACAACGACAGATAACCTGGCTCCCGGGGTAACGAATTAGGCTCAAGGGATATAACGGGCCTGCAAACGAACACTGCAGAGAACGTCCAAACTGGAATGTAGTTTATCTTGGGATATATCTCAAAGGATATATCTCAAAGTTAAGGGTTGGAATATTTGCTTATAGTCTTGCAATGACCGAGGATTCGGTCTGATCTTTCATTGAAGATGTGTCATCAAGTACGCGATCTATCCGAGAATTCATATCGATGATACTACTGGATACTGAATCCAGAATATTATGGGTTTCGGCAGCATCCTGCAATTCATTGGCAAGGTTGAGCGCGGTTAACACGGCCGCTTTCTCGGTGCTGATAGTGCCTGTTTTTGCCTGACGCATTCGGTTGTCAACATCCCCGGCAGCCTGTATCAAGCGCTGCTTTTCATCAGGGCCACACTGAATAAGGTATTCCTTATTCATAATGTACACTTTGACCGAAACTTTATCTTGCGTCATCAGGCGGTTTCCAACGATTTCAAACGGGTTATGATAGCCTCGACTCTGGTTTTGGCCAGATCATTTTTTTCAATCAGTCTGGAACGTTCCTCTACAAGGCTGCTTTGCTGCGCTCGCAGGGATTCGTTCTCAACTTTCAAACGGTCTGCCATATCGATTAACTCGGTGAGTTTATGCTCAAAGGCAGTCAATTGCTCTTTTAGGAATTTTGGGTCGTCATCCATCGGCTTAGTTTTTTTTGAGTGCACCGTGGCGTCAATGGTAATGCAGAGCCGACACAGTAACATGAACAATAGTTAACCTGGACCGGAAATTTCATCCGGGTAGCGATATTATCGCGCAGGAGTTTGATTTCTCGAAGGGATATTCTGGCGCGGCAGCGCACGTTGGCGCTCGGTACCGGACAATTCCATCTGAAATAAAATACTGACTGAATATCGTGATCCTGATGAATTATCCGGGCTATTTATATTGATAACGGTAAACTGCCCGAAAGACTGAGGCAGAGTGGCGTAAAAGCCCATTATTTAGCGTGAGAACAATCTATGGCACTACCCGAATTTTCCGAAGTTGATGACGCGCTGTCTTCCGGCGGGTCGCTGGTGCGGGCGGCTGAATGTCATGGTGTGCTGTGCGGAATTTTATGTGCCTCGGGCTCCGCTGATATGCAGGGCTGGATTCGCCATCTCTTTGAATCCAGAGATGAAAAACTTGATATTACGGCCAACGCGCTGAGAGTGTTACACGATGTACACCAGGGCACTCTGGCTGAAATTAATCACGAGACTTTTGAGTTTTCGCTGCTATTACCGTCCGTTGACACTGCAATCGAGGAGCGTATCAACGCGGTATCCGAGTGGTGCAGCGGGCTTAGCCTGGGCCTTTCTATGGGGGGCCTGCAGGACAAAATGCTGTCGAATGATGATGTACAGGAATTCATCCAGGATGTGCAATATATCGCCGAAGCCTGTTTTCGCCCTGACACTGAAGAAGAGGACCATACCGAGGAGTCGCTGGCCGAGATCGAGGAATATTTGCGTGTCGGCGTGCTGCTATTAAATGAAGAGCTGCAGCCCACTGCGGCGGTTTCACCCACTATTCATTAGCCAAAGGACCGGACGACCAGAATGCAGGATTCCAGAACTATTCGCCGGGAGCGCGCGCGTCGCCGTAAGAATCTGATGCGCGCAATCGGCAAGGATTCCATTGCGATTATCCCATCTGCCCCGGAGAAAAAGCGCTCCAGAGATACGGACTATCGCTACCGGCAGGACAGCGACTTTTACTATCTGACTGGTTTCGAAGAACCCGAATCGGTAGCCGTGCTCATTTCGGGGCGTCGCGCCGCTGAATATATTGTATTTTGTCGTGAACGCGATGAATTGATGGAAACCTGGAATGGCAGGCGACTGGGGGTGGACAATGCTCCGGCCGTGTTGGATACCGATGATGCGTTTCCAATTGATGATATCGACGATATCCTGCCCGGATTACTGGAAGGGCGAGAACGTGTGTTTTATTCCATGGGCCGGGAGACTTTGTTCGACAATCGTATTATTGGCTGGATCAATCAATTAAAGGCCAAGTCAGGTTCTGGTGCCAGTGTGCCAAGCGAATTTGTTTCACTGGATTTTCATCTGCATGACATGCGTCTTTATAAAAGTCGTGCAGAGCTTAGTCTGCTGCGCAAAGCAGCTAAAATAAGTGCGGCCGGTCATGTGGCTGCTATGAAGCACTGTGCGCCAGAGCGGATGGAATACGAGCTGGAGGCTGAATTAATTTCAACGTATCGCCGTGAAGGAGCCGAGCATTCCTTCTTACCTATTGTCGGAGGCGGTGAAAATGGTTGTATTTTGCACTACACCGAAAACAATATGGTGTTAAACGACGGTGACCTGGTGCTGGTAGATTCAGGCGCTGAGTGGAAATGTTACGCCGGGGATATCACCAGAACCTATCCGGTGAACGGGCGCTTTAGTGAAGCGCAGCGCGATGTGTACGAAATTGTACTTGAGGCAAATCTCGCGGCCATCGATAAGGTGGTGGCAGGTAATCACTGGAATGATCCGCACAACGCTGCTGTCAGAGTGATTACTCGTGGTTTGATGAACCTGGGCATATTAAAAGGCGAGTTAAAAACACTGATTAAGGAAGAGGCCTTTAAACCCTATTTTATGCATCGCACCGGCCATTGGCTGGGGCTGGATGTGCATGATGTTGGTGACTATAAAGTTGATGACAAATGGCGTTTGCTGGAACCGGGTATGGTACTTACCATAGAGCCGGGCATCTATTTACCTGCGTCCAGCGGGGTGTTGAAACGCTATCGAGGTATCGGTATTCGCGTGGAAGACGATGTGATTGTCACCGACGACGTGCCAGAGGTTATTACTGCCGGAGTGCCAAAAACGATCGATGAAATAGAATCGATAATGCAGTCTGAATAGATATTTTTAAGTTTTTATTGTGAATGACAATAAACAAAAAATTGTTGTTGCGGGTGCCGGAATTGTGGGTACTGTTCAGGCGTTATTGCTGGCGCAAGTGGGATACCGGGTAACCCTGGTTGATGCAGCCAGCCTGCCTGCACCGAGTAGCGGTCTCGACGTTCGCAGTGTGGCATTGTCTTATCGATCCTGTCAGTTGCTTGCGGGCTGTGGCCTGTGGCCCGTAGGTGGCGGATGCGCAATCAATGAAGTGCATGTCACAGAGCGCGGTAAATTTGGCGCGGTTCGGTTACTGGCGCGTGATTTAGAAGTCCCGCAACTGGGCGCTGTGATTCAAAATGCGGTGCTGGAGCAATATTTGACGGCACTGGTGAGTGACTGTCCCGATATCGAATTGCACCAACCTGCCACTGCGAAGGTGGTCAGTAACACTTCACAGGGGGTATCTGTACAAATCCAGAATTCGCACGAAAAATACCAGATGGATGCCGCACTGTTGATCGCGGCTGACGGCACGTTTTCAAAAATACGCGACGAAATTAATATAAAAACGCGGACTTTTGATTATCAACAGCATGCGATCGTTGCCAACCTTCAGTGCCAGCGCGATCATCAAAATATCGCCTATGAACGTTTTACCTCGAGTGGCCCGCTGGCCCTGTTGCCGTTGGATAAGCGCCAAATGGCAATGGTGTACACGGTAAATTCTGCTGACATCAACACCTTTAAAGCGTGTAGCGACGCAGAATTACTCGCACTCCTGCAGCGGAGCTTTGGTGGCAAACTCGGGCGCTTTGAAGCGCTGGGAAAACGCGGTGTATTTCCGCTTGAACGCGTTGAGAGCCAACAGCAAACCAATCAGCAGGTGATTTTGATTGGAAATGCGGCACGCACCTTACATCCGGTGGCGGGTCAGGGGCTGAATCTTGCGCTGCGCGACGTGGTCGAGCTCAGTGCTTTGCTGGGCAAGACAGATGACCTGACAACAGTGCCAGCTGAGTTCGTTCGGACCCGCGCAAGTGACCAGCAAAGTGTGGTTCGTATGACTGATTTGCTGGCGCGGGTTTTCAGGCAACAGCCCTGGCCAATTGCGATTCCAGTGTCGATGGCTCGGTCGACTGCGCTGGCGGTGCTTGATCTGGTTCCCCCGTTGCGAAAAAGGTTTGGTGCTGCCAGCAGCGGGATAGGTAAGCCGTTGTCAAATTGCAGCAAATCACAGACTATTATTTAAATCAGTAGTTTAGAATGAGGTGAATTCGCCAAAATGCCAGTGCGGTCGCGGAAATGCTAACCTGGATGTCGGATAGTCGCTGATATGCGGATTAGGAAGTGGTAACCGACCTTGAATTTTGGTTGTTTGACCTGACGATAAAAGTCAGTATGGGGAGTTAACCTGCCCCTGATCGCTCCGCAGTTTCAAACAGGAAGTTATACATTATGAGAGACGCAGCAAGCTCCTCCCAATGGAGCGAAATGGAATTCCTGCCTGCTCGGCAAACGACTGAAGCGGCGCCTGATATTTCATCTTTATTCCCTGACGGCGTACTAACGCTGGTGGAGCATCGTGATAACTGGTCAAAGGCATTGGCTCCAGCGGAACGTGCACAGCTGGGTGATGTGTGCGAAAAACGCAAGGCGGAATACTCCGCCGGCCGAAACCAGTCCAGACGGCTAATTGCTGCACTTACCGGAACAGTAGAACCGCTGCTCGCTGGCAACTATCGCCAACCCCTTTGGCCGGCGGGAATTACCGGCAGTATTAGCCATAGCGATGATTTTTGTGCGGTTGCAGTAGCTCGTGATACTACCATCCAGGATCTCGGTATTGATGTCGAAACCTTTGAAAGCCTGGATCCCGCGGTCGAAGAATTAGTACTGACGCCTGCTGAATACGGCATCACCAGAGACCTGCCTGGCTGGGCTAGCAAGTTAATTTTTTCAATCAAAGAAAGTAATTACAAGTGTTGCTATCACCGAGTGCGGGCCTTTATTGATTTCAAGCAATGCGAAGTTGCGCTGGATATCAATACCCAAACCTACACCTCACGTATTAAATGCAATGATGCTGACGGCGAACCATTATTCTTGCTGGTAAGAGGGGGTTGGTTGATCGAATCCGGTCACATCTTTACTTCAGCCGTGATGGTTTGATCAATCCCGGTGATTGGTACCACCTGCTTTTGCCTTGTTTTAAATCAAGACTATACAACGCTAAATTGCCACCCAATCGTGCAACCACACAATATAACAGCGCATTCATAAAGTTCGCGTAAAGCGCGCCGCACACTATTTATGTCGCGGTGTTTTCCTGTGTGTTGATATCGGCGTCGCTTAACCTAAGCCCAAACGCGTGTCGTGTAACGTTGTCTATCTATACGGGGTCTACAGCCACAGCCTGTTCTGCAGATATTCGCAATCTGCTGCGGGCTTATAATCTTCTGGTTGCTACCAGAGATGATGAGCGCGCGCTTATCGGTGTAGTTTCGCGCGAGTGGCTGAAAAGTGAAAGTGAGAGCTGGGTAAACCTTGCGGATGTGCCAGAGCCTGTTTTTAGTACTGTTCGCGGGCGCCAGATACTTTGTGATGCGCTGCTGCCGGATTTCGATGCGAATACGGAATCTATCGATGTCAATCCCCTGATAGCGCAAATAAAGAACAGTCGCAAGGTCATCAACACTAATAGCTTTGCCAAGCTCGAACCGTCAATCGCTGCTGAGTTATTGCGTGCCGTGATTTTGCTGGGTGTGCAAAAATACGGCAATCGTCGGCGTGGATCAGATAGGATAGATAATGACCTGATCATCGCAGCAATGATCAAAAAAACCATTGGTCGTAAAGATCGATACTCTGCGGTCTTGCCCGGCAAATGTAGAACGGTTGATCATCCAGCAATCGAAAGTCTGTTTGGTCTTAATGTTGTAAAGCATCTGGCACCGTTGTCAGAGGCAGAGAAAAAGTTCGACGCTGCGTTTGCCGAAAAAAATTGCCAGCAATTAAAACTATTGCGTCCCTATGCCAACGTAATCGCTGCTGGCCAGGCGTCGCAATTGCGATTGATTGCGCGTGCTGCCGGTGATGAAGTACTTGCCAACCTCGATCCACTTAAGCAACAGGAAATGACAAGTGCAGGTTTTGATTGCTCTGGTGATTTCCCGGAGCGTCCCTGGCTTGATCTTGCTTATCGAAAAACAGTTGCTGCGCTCAGTTTGCCCGGTGTTGACTATGGTGCATTGGCCGAACCACTTGAGCAAACTTTGTTAACGGCAGTGGCTGACGTACTGGAAGATTCTGCCAAGCGTCGCAGGCTTGTGGGTCGCCGAGGTAAAGCAGTTCATGATGTGCACCATAACTTACCGTTGATTGAATCATTCAACGCCGCAGAGAATTATAATTCCCTGGCTACCATCCATATAGCAGCACTCGAGATGATGCAGTATCTTGAGAAGGGTCGTCGCAAATCGGCTGGCACTATGATCGGACATTGTTTAAGAATAGCTGCTGTTTGCGAGGCCATATTTGGTGATGCGCTTGAACCATCGGTGGCAACCATAGGTATTTTACATGACGTCGTTGAAGACGGGTCGCGGCCAATTGCTGGCTATGATCAATCCTTAAACAATATCAAGAACCGTTTTGGCGGACCATTGGCCGCGATGGTTTCTGAGCTGACTGACGCTGAATCCAGTGTTGCGGCGATGGAAAAAGCCATGGCAACCCTGCGTTGCGAAACCCTGATTCTGCCGCAACAGCAATATAATTTTGATCGTTTCACGGAAATGCCTCTGCAAGCAACGGCAACTCACGAGCCGTATACACTGTGTGGAATTATCACCAAGTTGATTGATACCGCGATCAGTGAAGAAGAAGGTATTCATGCCCCTGATATGATGCCGGTATGGTGGCGTCACAGCGGTATCAGAATTTACTGGTCGCTGCATATTCGCGGCAGGGTGGTAAGGCCACTGGTACAAAAGCTTGCACAGGAAATCGAAAGCCACGAAAGAAATATCACAGAAGGATCGGCAGTTTTATCGCCACAACTGATCGAAGCCCTGCGTCGACTGGTGGCGTTTTCAATCCGGTCTTCTGATCGTTATGCTGTACAAAATCTGGCGATCGTTGCCGATGAATATGACCTGGGAGAAACCTGGCGTGAAAAGTTGGTCGATTGCTTTTTTGATGCGCGGATTGATCAACAGGTGTTTGCTGATGAGATTTTGCCTGACCTGTGTGATGATGCCCGCCTGCAAACCATGATCGATCGTGGTCTTGTACCCTCGCGGTGTTATGTCACGATGTACAGTAAAGAAGCTGGCGAGGGTGCAAAACTCGACCCCGATACCTTCCTTAAATATCGTGAGGCCGCATTGCAGCGACAGGAAATCTCACGTCGGCTAAATCTTTCCAGCCTGCCTGATGACGGCAGCACGCCCGCGCTACATGATATTATTTCTCTTTACGATTTTCGCAAAGCTGCGTGAGCGAGCCTGCGACAAGCCAATTTGTCGCCAGTTAAAGATTAATATCGATCTCTGAAAATTTGCTGGCGACTTCTTTTTCAGAAGTCATCATTGAGTTCTGAAGCAGGCTTAGTTTCGTACACAGAGCGACTATTGCGGTATCATATCGCGGCCCTGTGTAGATGTTCCTATCCACAGCGGCTCACATCTTGATTATATCCGGCAAATAACTCCAGAATCGGCGCGCTATGCAAGAAGTCTACGACAATCAGGCGGTAGAGAAATCTGCTCAAAGTTTCTGGGACGATAATAAGTCCTTTGAAGTGACAGAAGATCCGTCGCGCGAAAAATACTACTGCCTGGCGATGTTTCCCTATCCCAGTGGCAAGTTGCATATGGGGCATGTTCGCAACTACAGCATTGGCGATGTTATTTCACGCTTCCAGCGCATGCTCGGGAAAAACGTACTGCAACCCATGGGGTGGGATGCGTTTGGGTTGCCTGCAGAAAACGCAGCTATTAAAAACAAGGTGCCTGCAGCCGCATGGACTTACGAAAATATCTCCTATATGAAGGATCAGCTGCAAAGTCTGGGTTTTGCCTACGACTGGTCGCGGGAGTTGGCTACCTGCAGCCCGGAATATTATCGATGGGAGCAATGGTTTTTCACCAGGCTTATTGAAAAAGGGCTTGCCTATAAAAAAATGGCAGTGGTTAACTGGGATCCCGAAGAGCAAACTGTATTAGCCAATGAACAAGTAGTCGACGGGCGTGGCTGGCGTTCCGGCGCATTGGTGGAAAGGCGTGAGATCCCGCAGTGGTTTATCCGTATCACAGACTATGCAGAAGAGCTGTTAAACGATATCGATAAGCTGGATGGCTGGCCGGATTCTGTACGTACCATGCAGCGAAACTGGATTGGTCGTTCGGAGGGGCTGGAATTTGAATTTATCGTAGACAACACTGACAGTGAAAAACTGGCAGTCTACACCACACGCCCTGACACAATATTCGGTGTCACTTATGCTGCTGTAGCGGCAGAGCATCCTCTGGCGAAGCAGGCTGCGCAGGATAATCCGGAACTGGCGGCGTTTCTTGAGGAGTGTAAAGTTACCGACACCTCTGAAGCCAATATGGAAACTATGGAGAAAAAGGGATTACCTCTGGGTATAAGCCTGATTCATCCGCTGTCTGGTGAAAAGGTACCGGTCTGGGTGGCTAATTTTGTATTGATGGGTTACGGCACAGGTGCGGTGATGGCAGTGCCTGCACATGATCAGCGCGACTGGGAATTTGCTGAAAAATACGATATTCCAAAGCGGGTTGTCATCTGCGACAAAGACGGTGCGCCGGCAGACGTTACTGAAGGTGCTGTGACGGCTCGAGGTGCTTTGTGTCATTCTGATCAATTCGATGGCTTGGACTTTAATGCGGCGTTTGACGCTATTTGCAATCAAATGGAAAAAACCGGAGCCGGTACACGTAAAGTCAATTACCGGATACGTGACTGGGGTGTCTCGAGGCAGCGTTACTGGGGTTGTCCCATCCCGGTAGTCTATGACGACGATGGCAATATGCAGCCCGTTGCAGAAGCAGATTTACCTGTGATTTTGCCCGAAAATGTTGAATTTTCCGGTGTTAACTCACCGATTAAAAGTGATCCGTCTTTCTACGAAACCACGATGCCCGGGTCGGATCAGAAAGCCACACGTGAAACAGACACCTTCGATACCTTTTTTGAATCGTCGTGGTATTACGCACGTTACTGTTGTGCTGATGCTGACTCCATGCTCGATGAACGTGCTAACTACTGGCTTCCGGTTGATCACTATATCGGCGGTATTGAGCACGCCGTATTGCACCTGCTCTATGCGCGTTTTTTCCACAAGTTAATGCGCGATACCGGCCTGGTGAGTTCTGATGAGCCTTTTACTCGTCTATTGACCCAGGGAATGGTGGTTGCAGAAACTTACTTCACTGAAGATGATCGTGGGCGCAAGGAATACGTCACGCCGGCAGAAGTCACTGTTGAAAAAAACGAAAAAGGTAAAGTGGTTGCCGCCTCTCGAATGACAGATGGCAGCAAAGTTGAAGTCGGTGGTATGGAAAAAATGTCGAAGTCGAAAGGCAACGGTGTTGATCCGCAGGAAATGATTGAACGCTACGGTGCGGATACCGTGCGTTTTTTCTCAATGTTTGCGTCGCCACCTGATCAGTCACTCGAATGGAATGACGCCGGGGTTGAAGGCGCGAATCGTTTTATCAAACGGCTTTGGAAAACCACTCATGAATTTATCGCCGCCGGCGTTGTCGAAAATTCTACGCAACAAGACGGCTGGTCTGATTCTCTCGATGAGGAACAGCGTGCGCTGCGCCGTAAAACACATGAGACCATTAAAAAAGTCACTGATGATATGCAACGGCGCTATACCTTCAATACAGCGCTTGCAGCGATTATGGAATTGTTGAACGAGGTCAATCGTTACAAGGGTGCGTCTGCGGATGATCGGCTAATACTTCAAGAGGCGATCGAGTCAGCGGTACTAATGTTATCGCCGGTGATTCCGCATGTGTGCCACCATCTGTGGCTGGCAATGGGTCATGAGCACGCGGTGGTGCAGGCGGCGTGGCCGGTGTGTGATGAAAATGCATTGCAACGCAGCGAGCTTGAACTGGTGGTGCAGGTTAATGGTAAGCTGCGCAGTCGTATCACAGTTGCCAGCGGTACTTCCAAAGAAGACTGCGAGACGGCGGCGCTTGCCGATGAGCATGTGCAGCGCCACACCGATGGTAAAACCATTCGCAAGGTAATAATTGTGCCTGAAAAACTCGTGAATATTGTCGCGTCATGATCAATTTCCGTCGCCGGATAGTTTTACTGGTGCTTGCGAGCCTGTTGCTTGGCGGCTGCGGTTTTCATCTGCGCGGTAGTCAACAGTTTGGCAGCCAGCTGGTTGGCCGGCTATATCTTGAAGAGATTGGCTCCGTCAGTGTGTTGCAGCCACTGCGCAATGCCTTGAAGGCGCAGCAAGTGCAGTTTGCGCTTACACGGGAACTGGCTGAGACCATCGTGATTCTCAGCGATGAGGTTTTGTCGCGGCGGGTCGCCTCGGTCAGCGCTTCGGGCAGAGTCAGCGAATATGAATTGCTGCATTCTGTTGGACTACAGACGATAAGGCCTGAAGGAGGCGTCAATGCAGGACAGCTGGTGCTGGATGCTGGCAATCTGCCAAAGGTGCAATCCGTTTCAGTCGCGCGCGATTATACCTACGATGAAACCGATGTATTGGCCAAGGACGACGAAGAACGTATTTTACGTTCCGAGATGCAGGAAGAGCTGGTCAGGCACCTGGTGCTGGTGGTTTTCTCGGGCCTTAGGTAACACAACAACTCGCCAGGACAGGCCTGTTAATCTTGCGCTGATCGGTGCTCTGAAAAAAAACCTAGGAAAAAACAGTTGTCAGGTACGGTCCTTGGATAGTTCCTCTGTCGCTTTTTCTATGCAAATTGTTGATCAAATTGCGGGCGATCCCTGAAACCGGTTAAACGGCATTATCGTGGCAAACATGTGGCTGCGCGAAAGGTTCCATGAGTAACGTTGGCAATAAAAAACTGACAATAATCTGCGAAATTCTGCAATCAGCAGCGCAAAAACCCATGTTGTTAAGTCACCTGGGAAGGCCATTCGGCGAGCGTGATGTTTTTTTTGCGCGAAAGGCAAAAGAGTTGCCGTGCGTCAATCATGCTGTTCTGCAGCAAGCAGGATCTGGAAGATAATCCGTTGCATAGCGAGCTTTCCTGTGCCGGGTATTGTCTTGCACCACGCTACTTACCGGCGTGGGCCCGAGATATGCGTTTTTTGTTAAGCTACATGGCTTTTTGCGGTTTTTTGAACACAATAAATCTTGCGTGGGTAAGTAAGCACTATGAAAGCTTGCTTCAGAGCGCTCCTCTTGTTGAAATGGGCGGTTGATGAAAGAAACGGTTTTTAAATGAACACGGCAAATCTCCCTTCTGCTCCGCAAGAGTTGGTGAATCCCTTTGACAAGGGTGCAGTACTGCGTGCCTGTGCGATTGAGTTCGACGAGTCAACCTTTGCCCGAGCGCGTGACTACGCGGAGGAGGGCAAGGTTATCGATCTGGTCTTCGATGGCAATAAAACGGTCACCGCTAAAGTTGTGGGCTCCGCCGAAGTCCCCTATGAACTACGGATTGTAGTGACCCGTGGCCGCGAGAATTTAAGCCTGCGTGGCACCTGCAGTTGTCCGGTGCGACTAAACTGCAAGCATGTGGGTGCCACATTGCTCAGTTGGCTTGATGCTGATGAGGGAAGCAAAACTTCGGCTGATTCAATAGAGATCTGGCGCGACGCGTTAAAAAACCACCTCGAGCCCGATGACACCTCAATTGCGATCGATGCCATCGTGGTGCTGTATCGCATTCGCCAAATTCGTCTGCGGCAAGATGTGCGCTACGAGGTGGCCGCCTACTCGGCGCGTAAACTGCGCAGTGGCGGTTTGGGTAAGTCTTCGCCGTTAACGCTGGATCGACGCCACTTTGATGCTACCGACTTAAGCAGTCATGACGCTAGAATCTGCAATGCACTGATTGGCCTTAAAGATAGCCCCGGAGGTTTAAACCTGAGCGGTGAGCACGGTTATATGGTGTTTCGGTGGATGGTTGAAACAGGCTCCTGCTTTTTTGAAGCATTTGATAGTGAAGCGCTAAAAATAGACAGCAACCGCCCCGTTGAAGCAGACTGGGTGAGTGATGGTGAAGGTAATAAGACTTTGTCGATATCACTGATCGGCAGCGATGAGCCTTTTGTTTGTTTGCCCACATCACCACCCTGGTACGTTCAGCCGCGCACTGCACGTTGTGGCGTGGTTGAAACCGATGTACCCCCCAGATTTTTAGCCGGTATCCCGTACTTACCGCCGGTTGCTGAAATCGACGCCATGCGTATTTCCGAGTTTATGGTGGAATCGCTGGAATCAGTGGATCTGCCACTACCGGCCGCTATCGATATTCGTCAGATAGCCGGTGTCCGGCCGCGTGGCGTGGTGTTGCTGACCGCACGTAAAGACAGCAGCGGCACTCACCGCTATGCCGAAATCATGGTCGACTACGACGGCGCCCGATTACCACACATGATGGCGATCACTGAGCAAAAGGAATTTCTGCATCGCCAGGCAAGCGGAGAATTTGTTCGGGTGATTCGTATAGCTGATGCAGAGCTTGCTCTGATCAATGAACTGACCGGTTCAAATTTACCAGACTGGGTAAACACGCTGCACGTGAACGGGACAATTCAATTGAGCGTTGAAGCAAAGACTTCTCGCGATATGGTGTTGTGGCAGGATCTTATCGACGGCAAGCTGGCCGATTTACGCCGCGACGGCTGGATTATCGAGCGCAGCCCGGAATTTGAATTTAGAATTATCACCTCTAAAGAATGGCAGATGAATGTTGACCATTCGGCTGAAAATCAGTGGTTTGATCTTGATCTTAATTTCTTTATTGACGGTCAGCCAATAGCGCTTATCCCGGTACTGGCAAGTTTCCTCGAACGAGTAGGGTCTGATTTACCTCGCTACCTGAATGACCCTGAAAGTTCAGCCACTGTATGGTTAGACGAAGAAACCCTGATTGAATTCCCAATCAAACATATTCGACCTGTGCTTGAAGTACTGGTTGAAATGCATGAGCACGAAGATGGCAAGCTTCGATTCTCTGACCTGCAATCAACCGTCATCAGTGATATCGCTGAAGGTATCAGCGCTACCGGTGAAATTGAACTGGAATGGGAAGTTCCCGGCCGCCTTGCTGAAATACTGCAGCGTATGAAGTCGTTCAGTGGTATCGAGTCGGTGCCCATACCGACCAAACTGACCGCCGATTTGCGTGATTATCAACGCGACGGACTCGACTGGCTGCAGTTTTTACGCGAGTTTGGTTTCAGCGGGATTCTTGCCGATGACATGGGACTGGGAAAAACGGTTCAAGCGCTGGCCACAGTGCTGCTAGAAAAAGAACAAGGTCGTGCAACCACTCCTTCACTGGTGGTTGCCCCTACCAGCTTGATGGGCAACTGGCGTAAAGAGGCAGAAAAATTTGCCCCTGAATTACGTGTCCTGGTTTTGCACGGTACCGAACGGACAAGCTATTTTGATCAGCTTGATCAATACGATCTGCTACTGACAACCTATGCATTGTTGTCTCGTGATCTTGAGGTTCATCAGCAACGGAAATATCACTACCTGATTCTTGATGAAGCGCAGGCAATAAAAAATCCCGCCACTAAGCAAGCTAAAGCGGTGTGTGATGTAAAGGCCAATCATAAGCTTTGTTTAACCGGTACGCCGGTTGAAAACCATTTAGGTGAAGTGTGGTCGCAGTTCCGTTTTCTAATGCCTGGCTTTTTCGGGGATCAGAAAGGTTTTAATAAAACCTTTAGAAACCCCATTGAAAAAACCTCTGAAACGCTTCCGGCCATAGCACTTACCAAGCGTTTAAAACCGTTTATTTTGCGCCGCAGTAAAGATGCAGTGGCTTCTGAATTGCCATCTAAAACAGAAATTGTTCATAGAGTTTCTTTGTACCCTGAGCAAGCTGTTCTTTACGAGGGTATTCGTGCCTCGATGGAATCCCGCGTGCGCCGGGCTCTGGCAGAAAGCGGTTTAGGTCAAAGCCATATTACGGTGCTGGATGCTTTGCTCAGAATGCGTCAAACCTGTCTTGACCCGCGACTGGTCAAGATGAGCCAGGCGCGAATGGTCACAGAATCTGCCAAGCTTGATGCGCTGATGGAAATGCTGCCTACGTTTGTAGAAGAGGGCAGGCGGGTACTGCTGTTTTCACAATTTACCGAAATGCTGGCACTCATTGAAACTGAGATTAAAGCTGCTGGAATACGTTATACCAAACTTACCGGTAAAACGAAAAAACGTGATGAAGCCGTTGACGAGTTTCAATCAGGTGATGTTGATGTATTTCTAATCTCCCTGAAGGCGGGTGGCACCGGTCTTAATCTGACCAAAGCCGACACGGTCATCCTGTACGACCCTTGGTGGAACCCGGCGGTTGAAAACCAGGCCATCGACCGTGCACACCGCATAGGTCAGGATAAGCCCGTATTTGTCTATCGCCTTATCACAGAGCAAACGGTTGAAGAGAAAATTCTGGAGCTACAAGAGCGTAAAAAGCAATTGGCTGACCTGGTTGTAGAAAACCGCGAGCAGGTAATCAGTGGTCTTGCGGCGGATGACATACTGGAATTATTCTCGGCATAGATTCCCGTTTGATTTCGGAAAATGATAACGGAGCAGTTGAAGCATCTCATCCATCGTCGCAGGAACCATTGTGGTATCAGGTGTAGCGGGTTACGGTGATGTCACGGCCGGGGCGGCCGGTGATATCTGCAAAGTGCACACGGTGATTGGGTCGGTCTTCAAAGTATCGTTGCAGGCTTTCCACCACAATTGGAAAGGCCAGGTCATTCCAGGGGATCTCTGCTTCGGTGAAAAGCCCCACTTCAAGTGATTCCTCACCGCTGGAAATATAGCCGTCTTTCAAGCCGCCGATGAACATCATGTATACCTGGCTGATGCGTGGCAGGTTATAGATACCGAATAGTTTTAACTCTGCCGCGGTGGCGTTCGCTTCTTCGAACGCTTCCCGTGCTGCACCTTCCATTGTGGTTTCGTTATTTTCCATAAACCCGGCTGGTAGAGTCCAGTAGCCGTAGCGGGGTTCGATAGCGCGTTTGCAAAGCAGAACTTTATCTTCCCATTCCAGTATACAGCCGACGACATTGTTCGGATTTTGGTAGTGGATGGTATCGCAGTGGTCGCATACCTGACGTTCGCGGTTGTCTCCTTCGGGTACCCGGATTGTTGTGGTTTTTCCACAGGCTGAGCAGAACTTCAAAGGTGGCTCCGAGTTGCAAGGTGGTCGGTGAAGTATGCCATGAATTCCATTGTTTAGTCTGGCGGGACTATCCGAGAGTGCTGAAATCAATGATAAGAGGAGTCGTGTATTTACAGACTCGCAACGGTGGTTTTGTCTGGAATGTACGCAAAACACCGGATTCTGTTGTATTGTCTTTCGAGCAGTTTTATAAAAACTAAAAAAATAACTATAAATACAATATGTTGCACATCGAATTGGAAGCGCTCACAAGCGCTTTTTCAAAAAATGGCTAGTCACCACGAAATTGTTGTTAAGGAGTGGCAATCGCGTTCGCGTGAGATGGCAGAGTGGGCGATGGAACGACTGATTAATCGTAAGGATGTATGGGGTCAGTATGCTGCATTGACATCCGGGGAACAGAAAAAACTCGGTCGGACTTATAAGGCGATGACATTACCTGTGGCTGCTAAACGCGGCCCGGATATGGTGACCATTGATAAGCTTACCAGGCACTTTGCGAGTGCGCATCGGCAGCGACCACAGATCATTGGTCTGCATGCAAAAAGTAAAGAGAATACCAGTCGCTGGCTGGGCATCGATATCGACATGCATGACGGCAGTAAAGCAGATGCGGAGGAGCATGCAAGACGCAATTTGGTCGGTGCTATCAATTGGTGGCGTGAGTTGCAATCGATGGGTTATGACCCGTTACTTTTTGATTCCAATAACAACGGTGGATATCATATTTGGGTGTTATTTGAAAAGCCGGCGCCAACGGAGCACGTGTTTGCATTGGGACACTCAATCGTATCCACCTGGGAAGAAAATAATCTTAGTGAAGAGCCGGAGACCTTCCCGAAGAAGCTAAAAGAAGACAGTCTTGGGGCGTGGTTCAGGTTGCCGGGGCTGCATCATACACGTGATCATTATTGTACTGTCTGGAGTGGCGACGAGTGGCTGGATGATCCCTGGTTATCCGGGCATTCGGCGATGGATGCGATGTTACAGTGTGTGGGTGGTCCGCCACCGCCTGCCGTTACAGCACCCGACGATCACAGCAGAATAACGCTGCGTGGTGTTGAAGGAAAGCGAGGTGAAGCCTTGCGAGCAGAGCCAAAACCCAAACGGGCTGCTGATCGTAAACGACAATTTAAACGCGTTACAAAACCAACCGTTTGTGTGGATTTAGATGGAGTGCTTGCAGAGAATATCGGCAGAGGGAGTCTGACCGAGATTGGCGAACCCATCGATGGTGCAATTGAATTCACCCGCGCATTGGCGGAGTTTGCCGATGTGGTGATTTTAACTTCCAGGCTTTCCCGGTCGCCTGAAAAAATTGCTACGGCGGAATATCGTAAAGCGGTATCCAGAATAGAAGATTGGCTGGAAACGCATGGGTTTGCGTTTGAATCAGTGTATTCGGGCCATGGTAAGCCCCCCGCCAGTGCCTATATAGATGATCGAGGTGTGTCCTGTCGGCCGCAGGAAGACGGGGTAGTGGCGTTCCAAAATGTTATGGAAGCCATACAGAAACTGTGTCAGTAAAATTCGCATAGCGAGAAAAACAATGCCCAGAGCCTTAAAGTTCAGTTACGGAAAAAACGAGTTTGAATGCGAGCTCAATAAAATTGACCGCACCAAACTATACGGATCAGTGGATATTGAAACCAGGGATTCGGACGGAAATACCTGTGGGTTAGCGACACTGGCAAATGATGGAAAAACACTCATCCCGTATGGTGGAACTGCGTTCGGGTATGTGAACGGCGATGGATTATGGGTTGAGCGCAGTGAGTTGTCACCCGTGAACCTGAACGGTGAAGAACTTGAGACACTGCCGTCCAGTTTTGATTTAACTATTGCCCTGGACAAAGAAGCCAGTCTTGATGAATTTTTGGATTGCAGTGTGCGTCTTTGCTATTCGCTGGGTACAGACAATGATATTCCATCCGCCCTGGTTAAGGCTCTGGTGTCTGGCACGATCTATCGATTTGAATTTCTTTATCGTGAGGGGGTGACAGCTGATCCGGCCTTTATATTGGCAACTCCCGATGAAAATCTGTGGATGATGGTTGGAAATCCATCGCGAATTGACTTTGTCGGGCTTGATCAGGCGGCGGTGACATTTAGTGGTGACACCGATGAAGTCGACGACGAGGCCGATGAGTTTGATTTTGAAATGCTTTGAAGGAATGCGCAGATGATCTTTCGGTTTAATCATGGAGACATTCAATGCCCAATATAAATCTGACCGATAGTCGTAAAAGAGATGCTGTTGTGAAGGCCGAGTCAACCGGTGTTGCGGAAGACCTTCGTTATGTCGATGGTGACGGTAAGGTGGCCTATACGCGGAAAATTCTAAAAGCGACGGTAGCGCATGATTTTTCAACATTGGTAGAGACTTGTGACAATGATAAGGAAAAACTGGCGCAGGCCCTGATCGAGGGTGATCCGGAGGTGGATATCGAGCGTTGCGGTATTTATTTGTGGGGAGTTTCAAAGGTCTATGTGAATTCAGAAGACGGTATTGTCTACCGTATTGAGCAGACGGAAGTGGTACGTGATCCCGAGGGTGAAATTAAAGAGAGGCGTCCGCGCACGCGAGCGGAAGCCAATATTGATATCGAAATACCATTGACCTGGACTGGCCGAAAAATTGACAAAGCAGAGGCGGTAAGACGTTTTGTTTTTTCTTCGAAGTTACAAATAGTGCATATCAATGGTCTGACTTATGATTTTTTGTTTGGCATGGCGTCCGAGCTGGCGTCATCGAATGCATTAATGATGATAGGCGGAGGCAGTAAAGGTCGTGATCCGCTGATTTTTCGCAGTGGCAGCATACCCTACCGAGGATTTTTGGAAGGGCGGGTGGATGGTGAGCGATATATTTTGCTGTTACATCTTTCCAATCTGGAATTAAAAGCACCGCAACGGAACAGTAAGTCCAGGCAAGCAGAGAGTGAAAAGTCGCTTGAGCCTGATGGCAAGGCGCCAAAAGAGAAAGAAAACAAAGACGCGGCATTGCCTGCGAAGGCTAAGAAAGCAGCGAAACCGAAAGCGGCAGTGTCTTCGGAGCAGTCAGATCCGTCACCATCAAATAAAAAGAAAGCAAAAAAGAAAGCAAAAACAAAAACGATCGGTAACAAAAAGGCGAATGCTGTTGCGACTGACAATAAACCAAAAGCGAAGAAAAAGCGTGCGGCGCGGAAAAAAACCGACAACACCACTAAGCCCCGGGTTGAGGCAGCAGAGCTTGATCAGCTTAGCACTGAGGATCTGGGTGTCTGGCTGAAAAGTGTGCGTATGGGTAAATATCTGGATTTATTTGTCAGCAATGAGATAGATGTCGATGTGCTCGCAGAGTTAACTGATGATGATCTAAAAGAGCTGGATATTCCACTGGGGTCGAGGCGTCGATTGCTTAAAGCCGTGAGCGAAGCGGATAATCTGCGAGCAGAAGTGGTGATGGCGGTTAAAACCATGTCAGGCAAAAAAGTAACCAATAAATAGACGGCTGCAAATCGTTATGGCATTGATCAATAAAGAAGCGTTGAAGAAACACACCGGTGACTATCACAGCGGGAAAAGCGATGCCCTGAATGATAATTCGATATTGCAGCGTGTGCGGATGCGCAGACGTCAGTTAGGTCAAATGACGATGGCGCTGGATGTTGAGCTTGCCAAGCGCCGGATTCCTGCAGGTGAATATCATATTAGCCGCAAAGTCGACGGCGAATATACTTGTCTTGTCTACAGCAAGGGAGAAGTTTTCACTATCAACCCCGGAGGCACCATCAGGGCAGGGGCCGACTTTCACCGGGAAGCACAAGAGATACTGGATGATTCAGGCGTAAGTTTTGCCATTTTGGGTGGTGAACTCTATGTAAGAAAAGATGGTGATGAGCGTCCGCGTGTTCATGATGTGGTTAGAGTTGCCCGCTCCCCTAAATCTGCGTCTGAGGTGGCAAGCTTATGTTTTGCTGTTTTTAATATCTACGAATGGAATGACGAGGAACGCAGTGGCCGCTATGCTGATCGATTTGATCGGATTAATGCGCTTTTTGGTAAAGCGGATCGCATCCACCCGGTGGAAACGATAGTTGGTGACGGCAGTAAAGCAGTACTAAAACAATTTAAACAATGGGTCGATAGTGAAAATGCCGAAGGAGTAGTTGCGCGCAGCGATACCGCTGGGGTTTTTAAAGTCAAACCAAGGCACACCATAGATCTTGCTGCCATCGGTTTTACAGAAGGGCTGGATGATCGCGCGGGTATGTTGCACGATATTATGCTGGCCGCGATCCGGGCGGATGGCACCTTTCATATCATTGGTCGAGTCGGGGGTGGTTTCTCTGACGATGAAAGAACCCGGTTGCTTGGTGTGCTGGAGGAACGTGTGGTCGAAAGTGAGTATGCCGAAGTCAATTCTGACCGCGTGGCTTATCGAATGATCGAGCCCGGACTGGTGCTGGAGATTTCCTGTCTTGATATTATTGCCAGAACATCGCGTGGCAGCACCATTGATAAAATGGTACTTGAGTGGGATGAAGAAAATCGTCTCTGGGAAGGTATCCGGCGATTGCCGTTGTGCAGTATTATCTCGCCGCAGTTCATCCGAATGCGAGATGATAAAAATGCAACTGATGAAGATGTTCGTTTCAGTCAGTTAACTGATATTGTTGAAATACCTGCAGCAAATGTGGTGAGCGAAGAGTTAAAATTGCCGCGAAGCGAACTACTGAAACGATCTGTTGCCACCAAAGAACTACGTGGTGCCACAATGGTTCGAAAACTAATCATGTGGAAAACCAATAAGGAAGAAGCGTCACGTGATTTTCCCGCCTATGTACTGCACTTGACAGACTATAGCCCCAATAGAAAGGACCCGTTGAAGCATGATGTCAGGGTGAGTAGCTCCGAAGAACAAATCGAAGAGTATTTCGCTCTTTGGCAAAAAAAATACTTTGTATCAGGTTGGGAGGCGGTTTAGTTATAAACATGCAGACATTGCGAGTATTGAGCTGGAATATCCTGCATGGGGGTGGGTCGCGTTGTGACCAGATTCTTGAAACCATTGCCAAGTCAGAAGCGGATATAGTCACACTGCAGGAATTTAGGCATGGTGCAAATAAAATCACCTTGTTGGAAGGATTGGCCGAGTTGGGTTTAACTACGGTGTTTGCACCGGCCACTCAAACAGCCCGTGAAAATAGTCTGTTAATTGCCAGTCGATTGCCGATGCAGTCAGAAGTCTTCCCCGCCGATCGCAGCGGGCAGGTACATATGTTGAAGTCATGTATTGAAGTGTCGTCGTTGGTGTCTCTCAATGTGATTGCGGTGCACTTTCCCCAAAAGCGCGCGCAGTTCCCGCTGTTTGAGGAATTACTGGAACTCCCTTCAATGTGGATTGATGATTACTCTCTGCTGATCGGTGATTTTAATTGCGGCATTCCTTTGCTGGATTCTGAAACTAAAACATTTTATTCGACCCATTTATTTCAACAGCTGTTGAACAGCGGCTGGCGAGATGCCTGGCGTGAACTACATCCGGATGATCGGGAATATACCTGGATTAGTACAAGGAAAGGCAATGGATTTCGCTATGATCATGTGTTGGTTTCCGCTGCACTGAATGATCTTGTTATCAGTGCAGAATATAATCACAAGGTTCGTGAGAATAAAATTTCAGATCATTCGGCGC
>CAZNOB010000002.1:102184-109782 GCA_964574535.1 uncultured Granulosicoccaceae bacterium
AGTGCAGAATATAATCACAAGGTTCGTGAGAATAAAATTTCAGATCATTCGGCGCTGCTGGTTGAGCTGGATTGCCGGTAAAGCGCATAGATTCGGTAATAAAGTTCCGGAAGCTATCCTCAGGGGGCGTACATTCCGTCGATCTCCACCTGGTTGCCAATTCGTCTGATCGGGCGGGAGATTATAACCCGCTAACCGCAGAGATCATGAAGCACATCGGGAATAGTATTTAGCTCCTGTTATGCCTGCCTTACAATGGTGGTCTGTTGGAACGGCCGCCTCATCAGGCGGCCGTTTTTTACTTACTTTTTGGTACTTTTCTTTGGTTTTGTATGCTTAAGTGCCGATGCTTTATCAAGGCGAGGATGGTTTGACTTGAATTTGTTGTGCAGGTCTTTTTCTTTATCCATTGCCTTAAGTGATTCGAAAATCACATGAATTGCAGCCAGTACGTCACTGGTGTTGCCACTTTCGGAGATGGTGTGCATATTGCGAATCGGGAAACCGATCGAGGTTGCAGCACTATCCACACTGGCAAGTACGGCAGCCATGCCATCGGTGCCGGTATCATTACCGCACACATCGATTTGCATTGGAATGTCGTGTTTGATTGCGGCAGATTTTATATGCGCATTGAGTTGCTCGCTGACGATAGCACCCGTTGATAAAGTGAATCCTTTACCCATTTCCAGCGGCGACATGTTTCGATCCCCGATATTAGGTGCAGCCACGTAATCGTGATTGACATCAACACCAATAATCGCATCAGGTTTAAGTTCCCCAACCATTACCCGGCTACCAAAGCGACCGATCTCCTCGTGAGAGGCGAAGGCGAACTGGACTCGAACCTTTTTCAACGCAGTGCCCCCGGCCATGAGTCTGGCAAGTTCTGCTGCAACAAAGCATCCCAGCCCGTTATCCAGATAGGCACCATAGAAAGTATCCGGGCTAAACGATCTTTTAATCGGACGATTTAACAGCAGGGTGTCGCCAGGGCGAATCCCCAGGGCTTCGATTTGAGCTGCTTTCTCGTCGCCATGAATTTGTAGTTCTAGATAAATTTGTTTGGGTGATATACCTTTATCGCCTGTACGTTGTGCGGGTTCTGAAAAATGTATTGCTCCCAGAGCTTCGACCGTGCCACCGTTGATTGCCCGGTAGCTACCCGGTTTTTTTGGATCTTCACTAAATAACGTGACTTCGTGTCCAATCAGTGTACATGGTAAAAATGCATCGCTGTTTATCCAGATTTTCCCATCATTACCAATCTTTCGGACTTGCATGCGAATTTTGTCGGCATGACCGATGATCATGATGCTGAACATATCGTCTTTACCCGGGTGCGTATCCCAGACCACTCCGGCATTTCCTTTAAAACCATGCATGGCCCAGCTTTTAGGGGCAAACTTCTCAATGGCCGGATTGATAACGCCATGAGTCATCGCGCTTTCCAGACCCACCGGGCTTGGTGCACTGAGAATTTCACGCATGAATTTAAACTGGGTTTCGGGCATTGGTGCAGCCCATGGTTTCTTTTCACTCATTATGTTCTTCCTGTTGCAGATTAGGTTGATTCGGTGTCGGGTATTTCGTGACCGGTTAGCTGGTATAGCGTTTCAAGTTGATTTCTGAGAAGTTCAACCTCGGATCTTAGCTTGTTGATTTCGGTATTTGATTTTGGTGTGGCAGATGCTGTTGTCTGTGGCATTTTCACCTCGCCGCAGAGGATATGGCCGTAGCGGTCTTCACGTTGCCCTGATTGCCTGGGGATCAGTATAACCATCGGGCTTTCGCCCTGGGTGAGCCGTTCCAGGCTTAACTGCATGTTATCGCGATCACTGAACTCACACAGCCGCTGGGTGCGGGTCATGAGTTCATTGATAGTCTGTGGACCGCGCAGCATCATGACAGATAGCAAGGCCTGCTGTTTTTTACTAAGCTGATATTCGTTGGTGAAGCGTTGTTCGTACTTTTCGCTGCGAGCCCCCATTTCGTAACGGACAAGGCGACGTGATTCCAGTTCCCGAAGAGACCTGACAATTTCTCCCTGCTGGTAGTTGGATACAGGTTCGCGGTTGGTTTTCTGATTGGCAGCGCCGAGCAAACTATTGACAGTGAGAGGGTAGGCATCAGGAGTGCTGAGTTGTTTTTCCATCAATGTGCCCAGAACACGGCATTCAATATCGCTTAGGAGCGCCTGTTTTACAGCGTCTGGTTGAGTAGATTCCGTGTTTTCCGAGTCTTCATTCATGTTGCATTCCGGTCAGTGGCAAGCCTGTGCAAAGTATAGTTGTTGATTAGATAATTGAGTGTCGCAATGACCTAGAACGGTACCAGCTTATTAACCTGAGAACATTGTATTGCAAGTTTATGATCCGTTTTTCAGGCCTGTTATTTCTATTGTGAAAGCTACTAAGGGTTCAATGTCTGGCGTAGCATTTCAACCCGTTTTCGGTTGGCGTTGAAATCACTGTATCCGACTCTGGAAGATGACCGAACATTGATTTGGTCGCCATCTATTTGTAGTAGCAGGTCATCAATAAAGCCGAATATAGCGCTTTGATAAGTTGCAGTCACCAGATTATCTTCAATGCTAACCAGTACTCCGCCAGTGGACTCAATAGCAGCTTGCAGATCCTGAGTGGTGAGACTGGCTGCGAGCAAAGGTTTTATAAAGTACTCTGAGTCGCTGCTTGCTGTGCTGTTCACGCAATTGGGTTTGTTGCCGCACGGTGGCAGTTCGCCATCAACCAGAGTGGGCGGGCTTTCTTTGGCGGCGTGCTTTGCCTGACCCATAAAATATAAAGCGACAATAGTTGCGAGCAAAATCAGGAAAATAAGCACTTTGGTCATGAGCGTTCATCGGGTACAGGGTGAATAGGCAGTATACCTTTTTGGGTGATTGTGAGCTTTTTCATGAGATACCCTTGTTAGGCGGGTATTGCTGCTCGAACTGATCGATGGTTAATTGTATTCTGTGTTTTGATTGTTAGCGGAGACCGCCATGACAGAAGAATCAGAGCATCATCACCACAATAAACCGCTGTCCGAGATCGAGGAGCGAGTGAAAAAGCTTGAAGCATTGCTGATTGAAAAAAAACTCGTGGATCCGGCGACTCTGGATAAATTGGTCGATACCTATGAGCATCAGGTGGGGCCCAGAAATGGTGCGCGAGTGGTAGCGCGAGCCTGGGTAGATGCTGCCTATCGACAGCGCCTGCTTGATGATGCAACCTCCGCTATTGCAGAGCTGGGTTATGGTGGCAGGCAAGGTGAGCACATGGTCTGTGTTGAAAACACTTCTGATGTTCATAACATGGTTGTGTGTACCCTGTGTTCCTGTTATCCGTGGCCAGTACTGGGTTTACCGCCTGCCTGGTATAAGGCATCAAGCTACCGCGCCAGAGCCGTGTCTGAGCCGCGGCTGGTGCTGGAAGAATTCGGTGTTAGCTTAAAGCCCTCTGTAGAGATCAGAGTGTGGGATTCAACAGCAGAGATTCGCTATTTGGTTTTACCGCAGCAACCCGTAAATACCCGACACCTTAACGAGGAGGCACTGGCAGAGCTGGTCACTCGAGACTCGATGATCGGTGTAGCATTACTGCCAGATCAACAGGAGGCGGTAACGTGAACGGTGCACATGATCTGGGCGGTAAACATGGCCATGGATTTATTGATCGAAGCCAGACTGAACATTTTCCCGAGGCGTGGGAAGAGAGTGTTTTCGGTCTGACGCTTGCCTGCGGCATGCTGGGGAAATGGAATCTGGATCAGTCACGCTTTGCGCGTGAGCGATGTGATCCGGCAAAGTATCTGGCATCGACTTACTATGAGCACTGGCTGCACGGACTTGAAATCCTGTTGGTGGATAAAGGACTGGTATCGGAAGAAGAGCTAATGAGCGGCCATAGTGATGGTGAGACAGAACTTGATGCGGTGACACCGGTGGCTGTTGATCACCTGCTGGCTGCCGGTGCGCCGACACTTTTGCCTAATCATACTGCTGCTTCTTTTTGTGTAGGGGATCAAGTCGTCGTAGAACGTCACAATCCGCCCTGGCATACACGCGTACCGGACTATGTGCGAGGTCGAACCGGCAAAGTGATCAGCCACCACGGGATGCATGTATATGCCGATGAACACTCAGCCACTGGCGCCCGGCAAGCACAGCATCTCTACGGAGTTCGGTTTGAAGCATCAGAATTGTGGGGTGATAACGCCGCTGCACGTAGTGCGGTGTATCTGGATTTATTCGAGCCTTATTTGCAGTCTCTGTCTGATGCGATGGCACACTTGAAAAATAGTGACGAGGTGCAGCAATGAAAGAATATCCACCACTGCAGGAACTTACAGGTTTGCCACGCAAGAACGGAGAGCCGGTTTTTGATGCTCCGTGGCAGGCAAAGTCATTTGCGATGACCTTGCAGCTGTATGAGTCCGGATTGTTTACCTGGAATGACTGGGCTGAAACTTTGTCAGGTAATATTTCCCGGTATGAAACAACCCATGCGGTACAGGGCAGTGATGATTACTACAGGCTATGGCAAACCAGCCTTGAAGAAATACTGGCCAGCAAGGGCCTGGTAGCCGTGTAGGGATTGCTTTTTATCTCTAATTGAAGTGATGTCGCTAAAATTGACAGCGCTGGAACAGCGCGGTAAGGGCGTGACCGAGCACAATTTCAAGGAATCCCTGCCAATTTCCCGCCCGGCGAAGCTCTGTATATCCATTTTTTATCGAAATTGCCGTTAAAACGGGCTTCGAGTGGGTAAGTAGTGGTGACAGTAATTTCACATGGAATCGCCCGTGCTTTTTTTGTCAGGAGAGCTGATGTCAATTTTTACCCGGCAGTTTTCTTCCGCGTTGTTTATATCTATCTCTATCCTCGCGGGGTGTGGAGGTAGTTCTGAGGTGCCGAACCCGGATTTTGGCAGTGGTGTGCCCCAATCCGTGCCAAGTCCTGGCGGTGGTTTGCCCCAAATCGAGCCAAATAACGAACCCATTCTCAACCTGCTTGATATTGCTGCGGTGCGGGAGATTGCCGTAGATCCGGGACAGCAACCTTTGGAATCTGGCGAATGGACAAAGTTTTCCGTTGACTCCACCTGGAACTGGCAACTCAAAGGGGCGCCTGATGCAGTAAATAGTTCTGCCGTTAACCTGGAGTATGACGCTGACGTCTATGTGGTCGATATGTTTGCGCAACTGGTCTCTGATTCGATCACCCCGCTTAAGGATATAGGCAGGAAAGTCGTCTGCTATTTCTCTGCGGGAACCTATGAGCCCTGGCGTCCGGATAAAGAACTGTTTAACGAACTTACCCTGGGCAATCCGCACAATGCCTTTCCAAACGAACAGTGGTTAGATATTAATGACCCGTTTGTGGCAAAGCTGATGGCAAATCGAATGGATATGGCCGTAGCGCTGGGCTGTGATGGTGTTGAACTGGATAACGTTGATGGCTGGATTCCAAGTGCAAACTCTGGCTTCACTTTCACGCTGGATGATCAGTTGTTGTTCAATAAAAAACTGGCAAATGAAGCTCACAAAAGAGGCCTGGCAGTCGCCTTGAAAAACAATGTCGAGATGATTGTCGAACTGGCTGACTGGTTTGATCTGGTTATCAACGAAGAGTGCTTTCAATACAATGAGTGTGATGGTTACCTCCCGATGATTGAAAAAGGCAAGCCGGTATTTAATGCTGAATACAAATTGTTTGGTGCAAACAACGAAGTATTGCTACCAGTGATTGATTACCCCGCCGAACGTGCAGCTTTGTGTGCCAGGTCATTGGAGCTTGGCTTTCAAACGCTATTCCTGCCGATAGAGCTGGATGGCACATTTAGAGTAAGCTGTCTATAAGCGGTTAGGAAAATCCATGCGATTGAATCTGTGCTTCAGTTTAATACCACAGTTAGCTTTGTTATCTGGTGTTTTTGCGTTGGCAGCATGTTCAGCAGAAACACAGTTAGGCCATATTGTTGAGCCATCGGTCGATGGCCTGGAAGAGAGCCCGGAAGTTATTAGTAGCGAACCCGTCGGTAGTCCGAATCCGGCTTTGCCCAGTGCCGACTGGTGGCAGCCCAGGGCATCTGATAACTTGACGTGGCAGTGGCAGTTGCAGGGTGAAATTGATACCACCTTTGATGTTGATGTATACAATATTGATCTGGCAGTACCAGTGGAAAAAGTTCAAACACTAAAAGCTCGTGATATCAAAGTGATCTGTTATTTTAGTGCGGGAACGGTGGAATATTTTCGACCAGATTCAGATCAGTTTGCAGATACAATTGTCGGTGAGCAGTATGAAGATCTGACAGATGAACGATGGCTTAATTACAGTAATTTTCAGGAATTCGCCCCGGTCATGGAGGCGCGTATGGATACCTGCAAAGCCAAGGGCTTTGATGCGATCGAAATGGACAACGTGGATGCGCATAACTACGAGACACGCGATGAGAATGGCAACGTGATCAGTATCGGCACCAACTTTGGTATCAAGCTGGAACACAGTATTGCCTATATCCAGTGGCTGGCATCAGAAGCTCATCAACGAGGGTTAAGTGTCGGGCTAAAAAATGCGGAAGAGATGGCAGCTGATGTTGTCGCTGATGTTGACTGGATGCTTACCGAAGACTGTTATGTTGATGCGTGGTGTCATGAAGCAACGGTATTTGTTGAAAACAACAAGCCGGTATTTATGACTGAGTATGTTGATCTGGTGCCTGACTTTACACCAGCCTGTGAATTGGCTAAAACTCTGGGGTTTAGTGCTATCTGGCGGGATCCGGGACTGGAACTGGATACCTATGTTGCCTGCCAATAGGCCTTCTGATTTGACAGTCGATTTATTGTTATGGCTATGGCTGGCGTGTCAGTAAGCATAAAATTTTGTGGTTAGTTTCGGTTTAACTGCTGGTTGAAAAGGCACCGGACAAAATGTCCGGTTAGTTTAAGCTGCTGCGTACTGGCGTGTCTGCAGTTCTCTTCTGGCCTGTGCTTCGGCGGTATAACGTGATGTTGGACGGATGAGCAAACGCTGGATTCCGATATCATCGCCGGTGTCTTCACAGAAGCCATAGTCACCGGTGCGTATCCGATGCAGGGCTTTATCGATATCACGAATCAGATTCGATTCCCGCTCTTTCATGTGCACCTGAATCCAGTATTGTTCTTCTTGTGTGGCGCGATCAGATTCGTCAGCTGCTCGCTCAACATCCAGATCGGTGATATCCGGGCTTTCTTCCATCGTTGTCAGAGATTGACGCATTTCAATTAACCGCTGTCGAAAAAACTCCAACTGTTCTTTGTTCATGTAGTCTTCTTCTGCCGCGCTGGCGATTTCTTCTTCCGTCAACATCTCTGGTTATTACCTCTGCAATATTAGTAAATTCGGTCACTTATCGATGGAAGCGAAAGCTATACTTCGAAAAGTTGCAAAAAATGGCTAGCGACGCATAGCTGCAGATCTTTAGGGGATTTTAGTGAAATCGTTGTAGATTCCATTCAATAATCTGAATCCCGAAAGTCAGTCTTGCGCCAGGTGTCGTTGTCGCCTTAGTGAGCTTTCGTTGTCAGCATAATTCGCGCCCGAATCG